>JAITJY010000320.1 GCA_031278675.1 Bifidobacteriaceae bacterium | reverse complement strand
GAGGTCGCCACCTATCTCAGGGTCGGGGTGACAGGTTTGGTGCTGCGGGCATTACAGGTAGACGATGCCGACCCGGCCGCCGTCGCCCTCGCATCCCCCGTGGACGCATTTCACAAGGTCAGCCGCGACCTCACGCTCCGGGCGGGGCTGGAGCTAAGAAACGGCAAGCTCGCCTCGGCACTGGACATCCAGCACTGGTACCGCGAGTTGGTCCAGCGGGCCTTGCCCGGCCCCAACGACGCAGCATTGACCGAACGTTGGGGAGCCGTGCTGGACGGGCTGGCCACCGACCCGGCGAGTCAAGCCCACCAGGTCGAATGGGTCGCCAAATACCAGGTGCTTGATGCGTTGCGCCGTCGGCGGTCCCTGGACTGGGCGGCACCCCAGCTCAGGGCCGGCGACCTGCGCTGGACGGACGTCGGCTCACCAAACTCACTGTTTCACCGGCTCGAAGCAGCCGGCGGCGTGGAACGGCTCTTCACCGAACCGGAGATAGCCCAAGCGGTGGCGCAGCCACCGGACTCGACGCGGGCTTACCTGCGGGGCGAAGCGATCCGCCGCCTCGGCGCTGGTGTGGTCAGCGCGGCCTGGGACCGGTTGACGCTGACCTGGCCGGGCGGGGCGGCGCTGGTGGAAATGCCTGACCCGATGGGCGCTTCGCGGCAACGCCTCGGTGTTCTTGACGACTCACTGGACGCGGCAGGCCTCGCCGCAGCATTGGAGGCCGGTCTCTAATGGAGCCGTGGGACCGCTATGGCAGCGATGTGCTGGCGGAAGATCCGCTGGGAAGCAAGCTGACGGCATCGGCCAAGGTGCGAGCCGAACTGGGTCTGGTTGTCGAAGACGCAGAAACCGGCTGGGTGGGGGCCGTCATCAACGTCGAAAAATCCGGTGGCATGGCGGTCGTGGCCTTGGAGGACAGGCGGGGGCGGGTGCGGTCGTTCCGGTTGGGCGCCGGCTTTTTGATCGACGGCGAACCGGTGACATTGATACCTGCCGTGACCCACGCGCGTTCGGGCGGCGGGCGGCGCACGGCGTCCGGGTCCCGGGCGGTCGACGGGGCGCGCGCCAGGGTAGCGCGCGCGTCCCGCATCTGGGTCGAAGGCCGCCACGACGCAGAACTGATTGCGCGGGTCTGGAACGAGGACCTGGCGCTGGAGGGCGTGGTCGTGGAGCTACTCGACGGGATTGACCACCTGGCAGAACGCGTCGCCGAATTTGGCCCAACACCGAACGCGCGCCTCGGTGTGCTGGTAGACCACCTGGTCGAAGGCTCAAAAGAGTGGCGGATCGCGCGCAGCGTTGCAGCCGGGTGCGCCCCCGCCGCGATCCTGATCCTGGGCCACCCGTATGTGGATGTGTGGCAGGCCGTCAAGCCGGCGCGCCTGGGGTTGACGGCGTGGCCTGAAGTCCGGCGCGGCACCGAATGGAAACGAGGTGTGCTGGCAGCACTCGGCTGGCCGCATGACACCCAAGCGGATATCGCCGCCGCGTGGCGGCGCATCCTCGGATCGGTGCGGGACTACAAGGACTTGGAGCCCGAACTCCTGGGCCGAGTTGAACAACTCATCGACTTCGTGACGGCGGAACCGGGATTCGGTGGGTTGTAGAGGCACCCCACATAGGCGAAAGTCGGCTCAGGGGCAAGGGTTTCGGCTAGTGGGGATGGGGGCGCGAGCGCCCACCAGGGTGTCCGACAGCGCCCAGTAGAATGGCTGGTATGGAGCAAATCCGGCAAGCCATGCCTCCTCGACGCGACTATGACGATCCGGGCCCGCTTCGAGCGGCCGCGCCGCCGGCGGTCACGCAGATCATTGACGACTTGTTGGATGAGATCGATGAGGTGTTGGAGGACTCGGCTGAGGCGTTCGTGCAGGGATTCGTCCAAAAGGGCGGGCAATGAGTGGCCTTCCGGCCGGGTACTTCATTCCTGGCAACTCGTTCCTGGACTTCTTGCGTTCGCAGGCGCCGGGGGCGCTGGATGCGGCGTTCCGGCTGGGTGCGGCCGCGCCCAGCGCGGCGGAACTGCCTCCCACTTCTACGACCATTGTGGCGTTGGCTTACCGCGACGGCGTGGTGATGGCTGGGGACCGGCGCGCCACGCAGGGCCACCAGATCGCGAGCCGCGAGGTGGAGAAGGTGTTCCCGGCGGATGCCACCACAGCGATTGGTCTGGCGGGGGTAGCTGGCCTGGCGGCCCAGTTGGTGCGGCTCTACCAGCTTGAATTGGAGCATTACGAGAAGATTGAGGGCGCGGCGCTCTCGGTCCAGGGCAAGGCGAACCGGCTCGCCACCATGCTGCGCTCGCAACTTGAGCTGGCGCTGCGCGGCTTGGTGGCGCTGCCGCTGTTGGCGGGTTGGGATGCGGCGCCGCCTGGTTCGCCGCCGCGGGGCCGCATTTTCTCTTTCGATGTGGCGGGCGGCACCTATGAGGAGCGCGCTTACGCTGCAGTCGGCTCGGGTGCGGTGTTCGCCAAGGGTTCGCTGAAGGCGTTGTACAAGCCCAACGCGACGGCAAGGACCGCGATCCGCGCAGCGCTGACCGCCTTAGCCGATGCCGCCGACGAGGACACCGGGACCGCCGGCGTTGACCGGCGCCGCGCGATTTATCCGGTGGTGGCCAGGGTTGATGCGCGCGGCTACGCGCGTCTGCCGGATCACGAACTAGCCAAGCTGGTGGGGGAGGGCTCATGACGTATCCGCTGTATGTGCCGCCGGAGCAGATCATCAAGGACCGGGCGGATTTTGCGCGCCGTGGCGCCCAGCGCGGCTTACCGGCGGTGGTGATTTCCACTGCGGACGGAGTGTTATTGGCGGCGCGGAACGCCTCACGTGCGCTGCACAAACTCTCGGAGATTTACGACAAGATCGCCTTCGCTGCGGTCGGCAAGTGGTCGGAGTTCGAGGCGCTCCGGGTGGCTGGTATCCGCTACGCTGACCTGCGCGGATACGCATATGACCGGGCGGATGTGACGGGCCGGGGCCTGGCCGGCGCGTACGCCCAGACCATCGCGGCGGCTTTCACGGGTGACCCGAAACCGCTCGAAGTGGACGTCGCGGTGGCTCAGGTCGGTGAGCGCCAAGCGGACGATGCCGTCTTCCACATTACGTTTGATGGTGCCGTCAGCGACGAATCGCCTTGGGCGGTGTTGGGTGGCGCCCCGTCCGGGGCCCGCCAAACGTTGGCCGAGAACTGGCGTCCGGGGCTGACGTTAGCCGAGGCGGGGCCTTTGGCCCGGGCGGCGCTGGGCGAGGGCACTAATGCGTTCGAGGTCGCGTTGCTCCGCCGGGGCGTGGCGGGGCGGGCCTTTGAGTCCCTGTTGGGCGCCTTGCCCTGAGCCTGGAACCACCGATGATCGCCGCAGGCAAGCACCAGACGGGTGCGATGGGTGTTCCTGGCCGGCGATGGCTACCCGGTGGCCTGCCCGGCTGGTCAGGGGCGTCCAGCGGGCCTGGCTGGGGCGACGCAGTGGGCGAGGATCGGCGGATCGAGGCTGAGGGTGGCTGGCCAGTGCGCGGCGTGTTTGGGCTCGAGACCGAATATGGCATAGCGGGGGCGCCGCTCGGCGCGGAGGCGGCCGCGCGGGAATTGTTCGGGCCTGTGGTGGCCTGGGGGCGCGCCACGAATGTGTTCACCCCGGCCGGCGCGCGGCTTTACCTTGATGTGGGGTCGCATCCGGAATATGCGACTGCGGAGTGTGCGAGCCTGACAGAACTGGTGTGCCAGGACCTGGCGGGTGACGCGATCATGGCGGAGTTGGCCAGGGCTGCGAGGGCGCGGGGGGATAGGGCCGCGCAGCGGCTTGTGCTGTTCAAGAACAATGCCGATGCGGCGGGGAACGGTTTCGGGTCGCATGAGAATTATCAGGTGCCCCGGGAGGGTTCGGCGGCCTTGGCGGCGGGGTTGATCCCGTTCTTGGTGACCCGGCAATTGATTGGCGGGGCGGGTCAGGTTCAGGTCAGCCCGGCTGGTGCCCGCTACGTGTTGTCTGGGCGGGCGGATCATGTCTGGGAGGCGTTGAGTTCAGCTACCACGCGGGCGCGGCCCATGATCAACACCCGGGATGAACCCTTGGCGGACGGCTCACGTTACCGGCGGCTGCACGTCATAGTGGGGGATTCGAACATGTCGCAGTCGCAGGTGCGCTGGAAGGTTGGGGCAACGGCCTTGGTGATTGCGGCGGCGCAAGAGGCGCGCTTACCGGTATTTGAGTTGGCGGACCCTGTCCGCGCCATCCGGACGGTCTCGCATGGTTGGCGTGAAGCCCGGCCGGTTCACTTGGCCGGTGGCCTAAGTATCAAACCTGCTGCCATCCAGCGTGCATTCTTGGATTTTGCCCGGCCTGCGGCCACCACCGCCCAGGATGCAGCCGTCATTGACCTGTGGGAACGCGCCTTGGACGCCTGGGATCAGGCGTGCTTCGACGGACTGGAAACCGAACTGGATTGGCTCGCCAAACTCCGGTTGATTGAGCGCTACCAGGCCCGCACCGGCGCTGGGTTGGCTGATCCGCGCGTCGCGCGCCTGGAGTTGTCCTACCACCAGATCGGTTCTGGCGGACTCCGGGGCCGCCTCGAGGCGGCGGGTCTGTTGGCGCGGGTGGTGGATGCGGCGGACGCGGCCCGAGCGGTCTTGACGCCACCCGCCACCAGAGCCGACCTGCGTGGCCGGTTCATCCAGGCAGCGCGCGGGGCCGGACGCGACTACACGGTGGACTGGGTGCGGTTGAAACTCGGTGATGGTCCCGCGATCGCCCTCCCCGACCCACTGGACAACGCCGACCCGGTAGCGCAACACTTGGTAGCCGAACTTGCAGGGACGGCATCGTCCAATGCGGTCGGGGAATTCGACCGGATCCTGGAGCGGGCTGCAGCTAACTTGAGGGGTGAGACGTGAGTGTAGCGTTGCGGGTCATCCCGTGTCTTGACGTGGATGGGGGCCGCGTGGTCAAGGGCGTCAATTTCCGGAACCTGCGGGATGCCGGCGACCCGGTGACGCTCGCGGCGCGCTATGACGAGCTGGGCGCGGACGAGGTGACGTTCTTGGATGTTTCGGCCTCGGCGGCGGGGCGCGCCACCATGGTTGAAGTGGTTGAACGCAGCGCTGACCTGGTCTTTGTGCCGCTGACGGTGGGGGGCGGGATCCGGCGCGTCGAAGATGTCGACCGCTTGCTGCGCGCCGGTGCGGACAAGGTTGGTGTCAACACTGCGGCGATCGGCGACCCGGCGCTGATCGAACGGATCGCGGACCGGTTCGGCAGCCAGGTCCTGGTCTTGTCGGTGGATGCGCGGCGTTGCCGCGATGGGGTGACGACCCGTTCCGGCTACCAGGTCACCACCCACGGCGGGCGACGCGGTGTTGATCTTGATGCGCTGGCCTGGGCGCAACTCGGCGAAGAACTCGGTGCCGGCGAGATCCTCCTCAATTCGATGGATGCGGACGGCACCACTGCGGGGTTCGATCTGGAGATGTTGCGGGATTTCAGGAAGAAGTTGAACGTCCCGTTGATCGCTTCGGGTGGTGCGGGCACGCCCGCCCACTTTGTGGAGGCTGCCGCGACCGGCGCCGATGCCGTCTTGGCCGCTTCCGTTTTTCATTTCGGTACGCTGAGCATCCGCCAGGTCAAGGATGTGTTGGCGAACGCAGGATATGAGGTGCGGTGACGTGCTCAACTTCAACGCTGATGGCCTGATCCCCGCCGTCATCCAGCAACACGATACGGGCGAGGTGCTGATGGTGGGTTACATGGATGCGACGGCCCTTGAACGCACCTTGACCAGCGGTCGCGTCTGGTTCTGGTCACGTTCGAGGGGCGAATATTGGCGGAAAGGTGACACGTCCGGGCATGTCCAACACGTCAAATCGGTCGCGGCGGACTGTGACGGTGACGCGTTGTTGGTCAAAGTGGATCAAGTTGGTCCGGCCTGTCACACCGGAACCAGGACCTGCTTTGACGGGAGGGACCTCACCCACTGGTAAATTGGTTGGCGTGACGGAACAACCAATGTTGCCGCCAGGCGCCAATTCGCCCTACGGCCCATCCTCGCCGGGCTACGGCCCTCCCCCTCCTAACTACGGTCCTCCCCCGCCCGGCTACTACTATCCCCCGCCGTTTTACGAAGATCCGCAGGCCAAGTCGAAGAATGGCTGGGGTGTCGCCTCGCTGGTGTGCTCGATCGGCGGGATCGTTGTGCTGTTTGGCTTGTTTGTCGGCTCGATTCTCGGGGTGATCTTTGGTCACATTGCCCTGAACGCTGTGCGCAGTGGGCTGGCCGACAACCGGGGCGTGGCGCTGTGGGGGACAATCCTCGGATATATCGGCATTGTCTTGTCGGCCTTGTTGTGGCTGGTGTTGGTGTTG
>JAITJY010000287.1 GCA_031278675.1 Bifidobacteriaceae bacterium | reverse complement strand
CGTCAAGCGCACCTACAGCGCCGAAGACGTGATCGCGCTGCGCGGCTCCTTCCAAGAAGAGCGGACGCTGGCGCGGCGTGGCGCTGAAAAACTGTGGGAACTGATCCACACCGAAGACTACGTTCACGCGCTCGGCGCGCTGACCGGAAACATGGCCGTCCAGCAGGTCAAAGCCGGGCTCAAAGCGATCTACCTGTCCGGCTGGCAGGTCGCGGCGGACGCCAACCTCGCCTTCCAGACCTACCCCGACCAGTCGCTCTACCCCGCGAACTCGGTCCCCGCAGTGGTGCGGCGGATCAACAACGCGCTGGAACGCGCCGACCAAGTCGAATTCGTCGAAGAAGGGCGGGCCGTGCGCGACTGGTTCGCGCCGATCGTCGCAGACGCCGAAGCCGGCTTCGGCGGCGAACTGAACGCTTACGAACTGATGAAAGCCATGATCGAAGCCGGCGCCGCCGGTGTGCACTGGGAAGACCAACTCGCCTCCGCGAAGAAATGCGGCCACATGGGCGGCAAAGTGCTGATCCCCACCGGACAGCACGTGCGGACCCTCAACGCGGCGCGCCTCGCAGCCGACGTGGCCGGCGTCCCCACCCTGGTGGTCGCCCGGACCGACTCGCTTGGCGCCGACCTGATCACCTCCGACATTGACGACCGCGACAAGCCGTTCCTCACCGGCGAGCGGACATCCGAAGGGTTCTACCGGACCACACCGGGCCTCGACGTGATCGTTGCCCGCGGCCAGGCCTACGCGCCATATGCGGACCTGATCTGGGTCGAGACCGCCACCCCCGACCTGGAACTGGCGCGGCAGTTCGCCGAAGCAATGAAAGCCGATTTCCCGGACCAATTGCTGGCCTACAACTGCTCGCCATCATTCAACTGGCGCGCCAAACTAGATGATGCGACAATCGCAAAATTCCAGCGCGAATTGGGTGCCATGGGCTACAAGTTCCAATTCATCACCCTCGCCGGTTTCCACGCCCTGAACTATTCGATGTTCGACCTGGCAGACGGTTACCGCGACCGCGGCATGAGCGCCTACGTCGAATTGCAAACCAAAGAGTTCGATGCCGAAGCCCGCGGCTACACCGCCACCCGCCACCAGCGCGAAGTGGGAACCGGATACTTCGACAGGATTGCGACCACCCTCAACCCGGACTCAGCGACCACCGCACTGGCCGGTTCCACCGAAGCTGCCCAGTTTAAGCACGCCTAAAGTGGGGAATGAATCATGACAAACGAAACCACCACAACCGCCCGGGGATTGATTGAAATCAAAGGCGGCTTAGGCGAGCGCTACAGCGAGATTCTGACGCCCCAGGCGATGGAATTCCTGACCGTCCTCCACGAGAACTTCGCTTACCGCAGGCTAGAATTATTGGAACGGCGCCAGGCATTTCAGGACGCGATCGATGGCGGAGCCATGCCACGGTTCCTCCCGGAAACCCGGGCGATCCGCGAAGACCCAACCTGGCAGGTGGCGCCGCTCGCCGCCGGCTTGGAGGACCGGCGTGTGGAAATCACGGGGCCAACCGACCCGAAGATGACCATCAACGCGCTGAACTCGAGCGCCAAAGTGTGGCTCGCGGACTTCGAGGACGCACTCAGCCCAACTTGGCGCAATGTGATCGAAGGCCAGTTGGCGTTGCGTGACGCAATCCGCGGCGAATTGACTTACATCAGCCCCGAAGGCAAGGAATATCAAGTCAAATCGCCTGATATTCGGGAACTGCCGACCATTGTGGCACGGCCGCGCGGCTGGCACCTGTTGGAAAAGCACCTGCGCTACTACGCGCCATCGGGCTTCTCCCAATCGGTGCCAGGCGCATTGGTGGATTTCGGGTTGTACTTCTTCCACAATGCTGCAGAATTGATTGCCCGGGGGCGTGGTCCGTACTTCTATCTGCCGAAACTCCAATCCCACAAGGAGGCCCGGCTCTGGAACGACATTTTCAACTTCTCGCAGGACTGGTTAGGGATTGAACGGGGAACCATCCGGGCCACAGTGCTGATCGAAACCCTGCCTGCCGCCTTCGAGATGGATGAGATTCTCTACGAACTGCGCACCCATTCCGCCGGGCTTAACGCCGGGCGGTGGGATTACATGTTTTCCATCATCAAAACTCTGCGCAACAAGGGACCGCGTTATGTCCTGCCGGACCGGGCCCAGATCACCATGACCCAGCCGTTCATGCGGGCCTACACCGAACTCTTGGTCAAGACCTGCCACCAGCGGGGTGCGTCCGCCATGGGCGGGATGAGCGCGTTCATCCCGAACCGCCGCGATCCGGAGGTCACCGAGCGTGCATTTGAGCAGGTCAGCGCAGATAAACTGCGTGAGGCGACCGATGGGTTTGACGGCACCTGGGTGGCTCATCCGGACCTGATCCCAATTGCTCAGGCGGAGTTCGACAAGGTGCTCGGGGATGCGCCCAACCAGATCGTCAAGCAGCGCCCGGAGGTGTCCGTCAGCGAAGCGGAGCTGTTGGATATCGATGCGGCGCGCCGCGGCGGTGCCACCATCACCTCCCAGGGCTTGCGGACCAATATCTCGGTCGGGATCCGGTACCTGGAAAACTGGCTGCGGGGCAACGGTGCGGCTGCCATCGACAACCTGATGGAAGATGTCGCCACCGCCGAGATCTCGCGGACGCAGATCTGGCAGTGGATTGCCGCTGGGGCGGCCACCGCCTCAGGGGCCCCGATCACCGGGGAACGCGTTGAGGCGCTCATCGCCCAAATAGTCGATGACCTCGAGAAGTTCCCTGGCAACAAGTACAAACAAGCCACTGAGGCGTTCAAGGCGGTCGCCATCGACGAAGATTTCCCTGCCTTCCTGACGGTCGGCACCTATGTCGCCTACCTGGTCGGATCGGATGTGGATCAGCCCACCACGCCAATCTGACCCGAGGCCGGCCCGGGCACAACTCCCGGGCCAAGGCGGGCCTGGCCCCTGCTCAACCGACCAGAGTTCGGCAACCTCCACCGGAAAGACCGCAGCAGCTTTGGTAGGGCAAGGGCCAGGCCCTTGCCCTACCTAAACCGCGATCCACCGATCCTCGCCTACGGCGCCGCTCGCCAGCTAGCCACCCTGGACGCCCCTGACCAGCCGGGCAGGCCACCGGGCAGGCCAACCGGGTAGCCATCGTCGGCCAGGAACGCTCATTGCACCCGTCTGGCGCTTCCCTGCGGCGGTCATCGGTGGATCCAGGCTAAAGCCCTGCCGTCCGCCGGACGGAGCGTCAGGCGGGCGAGGGCGGGGCCGCGACCGAGGCCTCCGCCAATGCGCGGTAGAGCTGAGGCAACTCCCACCCGGCACCCAAGGCGGCCTGAGGCAGGAGCGAAGTCTCCTGCATGCCGGGGGCGACGTTGACCTCAAGGAACCAGGGCACACCGGCGCTATCTAAGATCATGTCGGTCCTAGAAATCCGGGCCAGCCCCAACGTTTCGTGGGCCAACAGGGCGAGCGAGGCGGCGGCATCGGCCAATGGGGGAGCCAAGCGGGCCGGGGTGAAAAACTCGGTGCGTCCCGGGTTGTAGCGGGCGTCGTAATCATAGGGGCCGTCCACGACCAATTCGACGGCGGGCAAGGCGAGCGGGCCGGGCCCGAGGTCCACCACCGAGACGGCCAACTCGGTGCCGTGGGCGGCCTGCTCGATCAACGCGATATCGCCGTACGCGAAACAATCCATCATGGCGCCGGGCAGGGCCTCGGCCGCCGTCACGTGGGTGACCCCCAAGGCCGAGCCGCCGTACAGCGGTTTGACCACCAAATCCGTGCCGAGTTTGTCCGTGACCAGCGCCATCAGCCCCTGCGCCCCCAATTCGCGGAACAGGGCTTGCGGGAACGTCACATAATTCGGGGTGGCGGCCCCGGCGCGGCGCATCAAGGTCTTGGCGACGGCCTTGTTCCAGGCGGTCCGCGACGCCCGCGGATCAGACCCGAGGTACGGCAAATCGAGCAGTTCCAGCACGTCACGCACCGAACCGTCCTCGCCTTGCGCGCCGTGCAGCAGCGGCCAAACCAGGTCCACTTGTGCCCCGGCCAACGTGGCGAGCAGCCGCGCGTCCAGGTCCGCTTCGATCACCTCGACCCCGGCGGTGCGCAGCGCCTCCGCCACGCGCCGCCCGCTCCGCAGCGACACATCCCGTTCGTGGCTCAAACCTCCGGCCAGTACCAGCACTTTCACGGTAAATCACTCCTCATGCTCGGTCTTGCCACCCTATTTTCCTCCCCGGTTGGGTGGTTTGTTTGGGTGGTTTGTTTGGGTGGTTTGTTTGCGTGGTTTGGTTGCGCCGTCCGGTTGCGTTGCCCGCCGCCGTCCGGTTGCGCCGTCCGGTTGCGCCGTCCGGTTGCGTTGTCCGCCGCCGTGCCGTTGCCCGATGCCGACCGCCGTCCGGTTGCGCCGTCCGGTTGCGTTGCCCGGTTGCGTTGTCCGCCGGCGCGCCGTTGCCCGATGCCGACCGCTCCCATCCCAGCCCCCGTTACGCCAGGTCAGGGGCCGGGTTTTGGACGTCCTCGGCGTTGCGGCCGCCTTGCGGACCGAACAGGTTGACCAACTCGATCTCCTGGGCGAGGACGCCGCCGAGGCGCCGCACGCCCTCCCTAATGCGCTCCGGGGTGGGATAGCAAAACGACAGTCGCATCTGTCCGGAACCTTGACCGTCCGCATAGAAGGCGGTGCCGGAGACGTAGGCGACCAGGGCGGTGGTGGCGCGCGGCAGCATGGTCTTGGTGTTGATGCCGTCCGGGACGCTGACCCAGGTGTAGAAACCGCCGCGCGGGACGGTCCAACTGCATTCGGGCATGTACTCCGCGAGGGCGGCGAGCATCGCCGCGCACCGTTCCTGGTAGACCAGCCGGTAGACGTCGATCTGGGCCAGCCAGTCGCAGTTTTCGAGGTACGCGGCGATGGACAACTGGGACGCCTGCGACGGGCACAGGATGGAGGCTTCGCTGGCGAGCACCAGTTTTTCGCGGACAGCGTGTGGCGCCACGGCCCAACCAGTGCGGTAGCCCGGGGCGAAGGTCTTCGAGAATGATCCCAAATAGACCACTCCGTCCTCATCTAAGGAACGGATCGCTGGTGTGACGGTCCCGTCGAAGGCCAACATCCCGTACGGGTTGTCTTCCACCACCAAGATGCCTGCGTTCTTGCAGATGTCCAGCACTTGTGCGCGGCGCTCAAGGGGTTGGGTGACTCCGGCCGGATTGTGGAAACTGGGCACGGTGTAGAGGAACTTGATGCGTCGCCCCGCCCGTTTCGCCCGCTCAATGGCTTCGCTCAGCGCCGCTGGAACCAACCCGTCGGCGTCCATTGGGACGTGTTCCACCCAGGCCTGGTAGGACTTGAACACTGACAGGGCCCCAACATAGCTGGGCGACTCAGCCAAGACCACGTCCCCGGGGTCCACGAAGACGCGCGTCACCAGATCCAGGGCCTGCTGCGAACCGGTGGTCACCACGACATCGTCCGGGTGGGCGTGGACCGATTCGGCGGCCATCACCTCGGTGATCTGTTCACGCAGCCGTGGGTGGCCTTGGCCGTTGCCGTACTGAAGTGCGACAGTTCCCTGGGTGGCCAGTAACTCTGCTGTCACTTTGGCGATGATGTCGATCGGCAAGGCGTCCAGGAACGGCATCCCGCCGGCCAAGGAGACCACCTCTGGCCGGGAGGCCACCGCGAACAGTGCCCTGGTCTCAGAGACCTTCAGCCCATGGGTCCGGGCGGCGTAGGCGCCGAACCACGGGTCTAGGCGTGTACCACCTCCGGGCGGGCGTGCAGGCATCAGTTGCTCCTTGTATTGGCTGCGCTGTTTACGTTGCTTGCGCTGTTTACGTTGCTTGCGCTATTGGCGTTGCTTGCGATAGTTGTGTTGTTTGCGTTAGGTGCGTTAGGTGCGTTAGGTGCGATAGTTGCGTTGGTTGTGCTGGCCGGTTGGCCGCGTGAGCTGTGCGAGTTGCACTGCTTGCACTACTTGCACTACTTGCACTACTTGCGGCAGGTCAGCCGATGAACTCGGCGAGATCCGCAGCGAGCAGCGACTTGGGTTTGCCACCAACGATGGACTTGACCAGCACCCCGCCCTGATAGACATTCAAGGTTGGGATCGACACGATCGCTGCGGCCTGGGTGGTGAGCGGGTTCTCGTCGGTGTTCAACGCCACGAATTTCATCTTGTCGCTGTTTTCGGTGGCCAACTCTTCCACGATCGGCGTGAGCTGGCGGCACGGGCCGCACCACGGCGCCCAAAAGTCCACCAGGACTGGTTTTGAGGCGCCCAGGACCTCTTCTTGGAATGAAGCGTCCGTCACGGCAGCTAGATTGCTCATAGTTTGCTCCTTGTTCTACGCATCTTTATGGGTCACACCATGGTTTCATGTTTTGGGCGGGACGGGGCGCTAGATTGTGGCAGCCGCCAGGGCCGCATCTGCGGCCACGCCCTCCAGATACTCCTGGGCGTCCAACGCAGCTTGGGCGCCGGTCCCGGCCGCAGTGATCGCCTGGCGGTAGACGCGATCTACCACATCGCCGCAGGCGAATACGCCCGGGAGTGATGTCGCCTGGTGGCGGGCCAGGCCGGCCTCGTCGGGTGCGGGCGGGCCATAGACCACAATGTAGCCGTTCGCATCCAGTTCAAGCTGACCGCGGAATAGTTCCGAGTTCGGGGTGTGGCCAATGGCCACAAAAACACCGGAGGCGTCCAGGTGGCGCGACGTGCCGTCGCGCACATCGACCAAGGTCAGGCCACTCACGGTAGTTTCTCCCAAGATCGCGCCGACAATGGAATGCCAGGCGAACTCAATCTGCGGGTGCGTCATCGCGCGTTGTGCCATGATGTGTGAAGCGCGCAACTCGCCGCGGCGGTGTACCACTGTGACGCGAGTCGCGAATTTGGTCAAGAAGACCGCTTCCTCCATCGCCGAATCGCCGCCGCCCACCACGACTACTTCCTTGCCCCGGAAGAAGAATCCGTCGCAGGTGGCGCAATAGCTCACGCCCTTGCCGGCCAAGCGCGCCTCGTCGGCTAGCCCGAGTTCCTTGTAGGACGCCCCGGTTGCGACTATCACGGCCGCCGCCTCGTGGGTCTCGCCGCCTAGGGTGCGCACCAGCTTGACGCGGCCGGTCAACGAGACTTCGGCGGCGTCATCGTACACGACACGCGCCCCGAAACGCTGGGCCTGCGCGGCCATCCGCTCCATCAGTTCGGGCCCCATGATCCCGTCGGGGAATCCGGGGAAGTTTTCCACTTCGGTGGTGTTGACCAGGTTGCCGCCGGCCGTCACCGAGCCGGCCACGACCAACGGTTCGTAGCCTGCCCGCGCAGCGTAGATCGCGGCCGTGTAGCCGGCCGGACCAGATCCGATGATGACGATTTGCTCCACGCAGCCCTCCTCACTGACTAGGGACCCCCAGCCCAGCTAGGGGAGAAATAGGGCCTAAGTCTACGTCAATGCTCAAGATGCCCACTTTGTTGAGGATCACCACGCCGATCAGGACGCAGATCGCGACCACGATCGCGAAGACCAACACCTGCAGCCAGGTCCGCGAGGGGCGGCCGGGGCCGGTGGCGGGCTCCGGTGCCGGGTTCGCGGGCGCTTCGGTTGCCGCCCCTGGGGGGGGCGCGGGGGATGCTTTGTAGCCGCGGGCCGGTGGGGGGTTCGCGCCGGGTGGGGGGCTCGCGGGCGGGGGGGGGCTCGCGGGGGGGGTGGGGCTCGCGACCGGGGTGGCGCTAGCGGGCGGGGTGGCTTGGCCG
>JAITJY010000277.1 GCA_031278675.1 Bifidobacteriaceae bacterium | reverse complement strand
TCTGGCAACCCGTCGATAGCTTCACCGACAGTCTTCTTGCCGTCCTTCTGCTTCTTCGGGGAAAAGACCGCCTGCGACTTTTCCGACTCGAAAGCAGCGATGATGACTCGTCTCCTGTGCTGTGGAACGCCGAACTCGTAAGCGTCGTACTCTCTGACGCTCTGGTGCAGCCCAAGCTCTTCGAGGGTCTGCTTGATGCCGTCGAACGTTCGTCTGTGCTTCTTGTCCTGAATGCCAAGCACGTTCTCGAAGATGATGAACTCGACCTTGTACTCAGCCTGCAGCGCTGCCACGATGTCGAGATAGAGCGCGGGGAGCTTGTTCCGTGGGTCATCGGCCCGCGAGGCCACATTGGACCGGGAGAACCCCTGGCAGGGTGGCCCGCCGATGACGCCGATGCTGTCTCCAGGAGACAGGACCTGCCTGGCGGCTTCCATCAGCCCGGTCACTCCCAGTTTCACCAAGTCGGCGTGGAGCGAGCGCGTCTCCGGGAAGGCCTTCCGATGTGTCTCCACGGCCCATTCGTCGAAGTCAACGGCAAGGACAACGTCGTAGCCTCCGTCCTTGAAACCCAGGTCGAGGCCGCCGGCACCAGAGAACAAGCTGATGATTTTGGGAAGTGTTTGGGGGGGCTTGCCGCCATCCTCCGCGCGAACGGCGTCGGACTGTAGCAGCGGAGTCATGCGTGCATCCTAATGCTGCGCACTGACGTTGCGCGATGGTTCTGGCGCGGCGCGCCGGGACGGCGGCCGATTTTCTTGGTGAGGCGTCGCCTTTGGCGTACCTCTCGCTCCACATCATCCGCGATGACTTCGGGGGCTTCGTGTTCCCAGAACCGCATTGGCGACTAGATCGTTGATTCCAGGGGGTGTGTTCGGCGCGCCTGCGTGACTTCTTGGGGCGGGGTGTCCAGTATCGGTGCTGATCAAAGGCCACTTCCCCGACCTGAAAGTGTCTGTGATCATGAGGTTCTTTCCAGTGTCGGCGGCAAGGAGTTGCCACTTTCAGCCCGAAGCGCTTTCCAGTGCCGCCTGGCTACGGCGACACCGTCGTCACGGCCGCGGGCGGCCCGCTTCTCGCCTTCCCCGGCTAGCACGGACCAGCCGTTGCGCCGCCGGCTCCGTTCCGGCGCCCAAGCGTCCCCTGACTTGCTGGGCCGCCCGTCGCGGGCTTCCTCCTGCCGGGCGGCGGACGGCGGCACAGCAGTCCCTTCCCTGGCGTCGCGCCGATGGCCAATCAAGGACCTGCGCGCTCGTGCTGAAACTGGCAACCCCTGACGGCTGAAAGTGGCAAAACAGCACCGCCGAGACCGGCAACCGTCCCACGCCGAAACTGGCAAAAACAAGTTGACAAGACACAGCGTGGGCAAACCACGCCCCGCCGGAACCCTCGCCCTGCCAGGCGGCGCCGCCGCCCTGAGGCAATGGGTCGACCCCGCGACGGGGGCGGTCATGGTCCACGATCCGCACAACGCCACCCTCACCGCCGTCACCGAGGTCACCCACACCTCGTTCGTGCTGTTGGACCTCACCGAACAAGAACGCCGCGTCCAAACCTGGTCCCGGGTGCTGGCCACCTGCTGCCGCTCCGGGCGGATAGCCCGCCTCCAAGTGTTGGAACGTACCCTGCCGGACTTCGGGACTGGCCTGGCGGACTGGTGGCGGCGACACGGCCACGACGACGGGTCTTGGGCCGCGAGGGTCTACCGAGAGTTGAGCCCGGGCCGGGCCCGCCTCCGAACGCCACGCCGTGACCATCTCCGTGGCGCTCGACCTGAGAACAGAGCCCCGCGCGATCCGGGGCGCCGGCGGCGGAATGAAAGGGGCCGCCGCCGTCCTCAACCAAGAAATGCACACCCTGACCACCGCGCTGCGCTCAGCCGACCTCGGTCCCGGACGTTGGCTCGGCCCAGAACAACTCGCGTTCGCGCTGCGCGCCGCCTACGACCCCGGAGCCGCCACCCGCCCCGAACGCAACCCCCAACTGGGCCGGGACCTGGCCGGCGCCGGGCCCGTCGCCGTCCGCGAAACCTGGACCGGGCTGCGCACCGACACCGCGTTCGACGCCGTGCTGTGGATCTCGGAATGGCCCCGCGCCCAAGTCTTCCCCGGCTTCCTCGCCCCGCTGCTGCTCTCATCCGGGATCAGGCGCAGCTTCTCACTGACCATCATCCCGATGCGGGCCGACCAGGCCGCCAGAGACCTGCGCCGCAAGAGGACCGCGCACATCGCCGACCAAGCCCAACGCGCCAAGATCGGCCAGATCGAAGACGCCGCCACCACCACCGCCGAATACGCCGACGTGCTCAAACAAGAAGCCGACCTCACCTCCGGGCACGGCGTCGCCCGCTACACCGGCCTGATCGCCGTCTCCGCGAAAACCCTCGAAGAACTCCAAGCCGCCCTCGCCGCCATCGAACAAGCCGCCATCCAAGCCTCCCTGGAGACCCGCCTCTTGGCCGGCCAGCAAGCCCAAGCCTTCACCGCCGCCGCCCTCCCGCTCTGCCGGGAGGTCTAGCTCGGAACTAGTAGGCGTCATCACTGCCCGTTGGCACGAGCCATTCGCGGTCGGGGCGCGCGATGAGGCGGGCGTTGTTGTATGCCATCCCCAGTGTGAGGACGGTCGCGGCGCGGTACACCTCACCGACTTTGTCGATGCTCAGGGCGAGGTCGGCTCGGCTCAAGTCTTGAAGACACAACGGCAGCAACAGCTGGAGCCTGCCGTCGTCCCCGGGCGGTGGCCAGTAGAACTGCGGTATGGCCGTCTTGTAGTTCTGCTCGACCCTGAACTTCGCGTGGTCGATCGCTCGCCGCAGGGACTCCGCCCGTCTGCGCGCGTCCTCGTGCAAGCTGGCGGGGAACCGTTCCCCGTTGACGTTGACTATGTGGTCCACCTGCACACGAAGTTCCAGCCGAGTGTCGTACAGCAGGTCGGCGGGATTGTCGAAGTAGGTCGCTCGCTGAGGCAATCGGTGAAAGGGCATCAGACGGGAGTCGCTCTCAGCGCAGAACGAGCGCAGAAACCGAGGCGCGGCCTCGGATCGCTGGTTGGGAGTGAACAGGGCGTAGATCGCCTCGTAGTGCGGCGTGACTAACCCCGTGTTGAAGGCCGTCATCTGCTGACCGTCGTACTCGGTTCCCGCGACCCGTCCCTGGGACTCAGCCCGTCGGAACGTGTTGCTGACATAGTTGCGAAGTACGCGGAACGGTCGCCCGGGACTCGCTGGTTCGGACTCCCACTGCTCCGGCTGGGCCAGATCGGCTAGTTCGCCCCACCTGTCATTGGGCACGTTGGCGTAGTCGCGGAAGAGCATCGTTCCCACCTCCATTGGTCGCCACCGAGCATATCAGTCCGAGGAGCCTTCAAGTGGTGGTCGGGAAGCACCTTCGGGGTGTGGAGCGCCAGGAGCATGTTCATGCCGCTGTGTTGGTTCGGCCTGCCAAGCAGAGTCGACGCGACCGCGCGGCTCAAGAGAAGGCGATGAGGTTAGCCCTGTCCGCCGGGCAGGCGCGCCAGCGCGCCCAAGCCCGGCTGGCCCTCGAAGACGCCAAGCGGGAGCGCGCGCTGACTGAGTACCTGCCAGCGGCGGGCGAGCCTGGTCCGGC
>JAITJY010000220.1 GCA_031278675.1 Bifidobacteriaceae bacterium | reverse complement strand
GACGCCGGCGTCGGACAGCGGCAACTCGACGGTGCGCCACGCCGACATCGAAGGCAGCAGGGTGAACTGCTGGAACACGCACCCGCTCCGGCGGCCACGGATTCCGGCGAGTTCAACTTCATCCATGTCCTCGACGGCTTCGCCCGCTATGTCGTAGCTGCCCTGGGTGGCCACATCCAGACAACCGAGGATGTTCATCAGGGTTGATTTGCCGGACCCGGACGGCCCGACCACAGCGACATATTCGCCTTGTTCAATGTCGAGTGAGACACCGTGGAGGGCCTCGAATTCAATATCGCCAGAGGTGTACGTCTTGCGCACGCCGTCCATGCGCAGCAAGGTGGGTGCGCTAGCCATTGGAGCCACCTGGCGCTCCGGGGAATTGGCCACCGCCGGGGGCGCCGCCACCGAACTCGCCGCCGAAGCCGCCGCCTTCCGGCATCTGGAACTGGCCGCCTTGGCCGCCTTGGCCGCCGGGCAGCTCGAAGGTGAACTCTCCCTGCGTGCCTTGTTCCGTCCCGGAGCCGGTCTGGGAGACGGTCACAGTGATCTGGACCTCGTCGCCTTCGGCTAGACCGGCGGTGATCTCCACCACGGAGCCGACCGTTTCTCCTAGCGTCACCTCAGTCCTGGTGGCCACACCGTCTACCAACTTGTCCACATAGGAGACGCCGTCCTCCGTGACCACCGCAGAGATCGGGATGGTCAGTACGTCGAGACGGCGTTCGTAGATCAGCGCAACTTCTGCGCTCAGCCCGTCGTAGAGGCCTTCGGCTGTGCCGGTGATCTGGACTTCGACCGGGAAGCTGGCGCTGCCACCAGAGGTGGAGGCAACCTTGCCGAGGGATGTGATGGTGCCGAACAGTGTGTCCGCTACGCCATCTAGGGTGATCTCGGCCTGGCCACCAACACTGAGCAGAGCGAGGTCCGAATCAGCCACTGTCAGGCTGATGGACCAGTCTTGCGTGCCCACAATGGTGAAGGCTGCGCCGGAGCTGGAGGTGTTCGAACTGGTGGGCATGGCGCCGCCGGCGGAGCCGGTACCTGCCATAGAACCGGTAGAACCGCTGGTAGATGATCCGACCGAATCGCCTACGGCCACTGCGACCGAGGTAATCTGGCCGGCGGCGGGCGCGGTCAAGACCGCGTTCGAGAGATTGCCTTCCGCCTCATCGGCCGCGACCTGCGCTATTTCAACTCGGGCCTGCGCGGCTGCGATCGTGGCATCAGATGCGTCCGAGCCGTCTGCCGCGGCTTCAGCCGAAGCTAGCGTGCGCTCCGCTTGCGCCAGCGTGGCCTTGGCGTCCAGCAGGTCAGCGTTCAATTGGAGTGTGTCGATGGTGGCCAGCACCTGGCCTTCTTCAACCAAGTCGCCTTCGGCGACATCGACCGTCAAGACGGTGCCCTTGGCAGCGAAGGCGACCGATTCGTTGACCGCTTGCGTGATTGTGCCGCTCGCCGTCACCGATTTGTCGAGCGTCTGCAAGGCGGCCGTCGCCGTCTGCGTGATTGTTTCCCCAGCGGCGCTGGGCGTGCGCCAAATAAACCAGTAGCCGGAGAAACCGGCGGTCAGTGCCAGCACTACTGCGCCCGCTACCCAGAGCGGCCACCAGCGGCGGGGCCGCCCTGGGCGGCGGCGTGGCGCGGCGGAGCCACCGCTCGGCTTTTGCCGGGGGATACGTTTAGACATGGTCTTCGGCCCTTTCCTCGGGGACTCGGCTAGAAGGACTGTGACACACCCGGCTGGGGAAGCAATCCAAGCGTCCTGGCAACTTCCTGAGAGCTGCGCTGATCCGCCCGCCCGGCGCCGCCGCACCGCGTCCAGACCGACGCCCCACCGCGCCCGAACCGGTGCGTCCCGGCGCCGCGGCATCGTGTCCGGGCCGGTGCGTCCCGGCGCCGCCGCACCGCGTCCGGGTCGGCATCGTGTGCGGGCCGGTGCGTCCCGGCGCCGCGGCATCGTGTCCGGGCCGGTGTCGCGTACCCGCTTCGTGTGTTTCCTACGCTTCGCCCGCAGGCTCAGCCGACCTTGGCCCAAGGGGACCGGGCAGGATCGAACCCCGCCCGTAGTCCGTCGCCGAAGTCTGCTCGCAGGCCGCCTTCGTCGATGAATGTCTTTGACGGCCTCCACCTAGCTGGGTTGATGAGCCGTCCAAGGATCATCGCGTTGACCGCTGCTGCGCCGGCTCGCCGGAGCGTCGCGGCGGCAGTCCGGGGATCGCGTTGCACAGGTAACGGCCGTGCTCGCGCCCGAACGCCTCGTCGGTGAAAACCCGGCTCACACCAATGCCAAGCCCAGCGTCTTGAGCAAGTTCTCGGCAGAGTCGGCTAACACTTGGTCGATGCCGTCGGCCAACTCCCGCTCCGAGCCGGCCACCGCTACCCCCGGCTCGGAAGCCATCTCCGCGCCCCATCTTGTGTTGGCCACCACCCGTGCCGACAAGATCACCCGCCGACCGTGGTCCGCCGCCCGCCGCGCCTGGATCCGCGAACCCGAGTGCTCACCTGCGTCTGCCACGATAGTCGCCAGCCCGTACCCCGACATGGTGACATTCCGCATCGGGAAAGTTGTCTTCGTTGGTGGCTGGTCCGGGTAGAACTGGGAAATGATCAGCCCCCGCGCCGCGATCTGCTCCTGCAAACCACGGTTTGCGGGCGGGTAGGACCGCCGGATGCCAGTCCCCAGGACCGCGACCGTGCGGGCGCCGAGCGCCAACGCCTCCCGGTGCGCGGCCGCGTCGATCCCCTCCGCCAAGCCTGATACCACCGTCAGTCCCCGCTCAGCTAACAGCCCGGCCGCGCAGCGGGCCAACGCCAAGCCCTTAGGGGACGCGTTCCTGGAGCCGACCACGCTCATCCCCCGGTCCTCGGGAACCACCAGGCCGCGCGCGAACAAGAACGGCGGGCAATCGAACACGCTGGCCAACCGGTGCGGATACCGACCCGACAACACCGTCACCAGGTCCAGCCCATCTCGCTCCCACTCACCCAACTCCACATCCGCCGAACGGACGGCGTCATCCAAGGCCGGGTCAGGGAACAACGCGGCGTCGGCGCCGCGCACCCGATCCAACACCGCCTGCGCCGACCCGGACAGTTTGACCTCCTGGGCGATGTCGCCCCAGCGTACGCCTCCGGGGGCGGCCCGCAGCAGGGCGAGCAGCGCCACCGTCTCGGACCGCTCAGGCTCAGGCGCGGCCAAATGATGACTCGTCATTGTTCCTCCTTCAACCGGACTTCAACCATTGTGGCGGCCACTACTGACAATTATCGCCCGCCTGGCCCACCGAACACCTAAGTCCGCGCGGAGCGGCGGCGAGCTGGAGTTCCGGAACGCCCCCGCCGGGGCCGTTTCCGGGGCGCCTGCTTCGTTGACGCAAGCCACTTGGCGCCGCGTTTCAGGGGCGGTTCCCGCTAGGAAAGTGGCGCTCATCACATGTTTTGATTGGGCTTTAGGCCTAAAGACCCATAAGATGGGGTAACTAAGCCTGGATCGAGGCGAAGCCATCCGGCGGGGTTCGGGGCAGACCACAGCGGACTTGTCCGGTGCCGCGCGGGGCAGCGCGGCTCGCCCGCCAGGGGCAGCGAAGCATGACAAGCGTCAAGTTGGCGAGGAGTAACGATGAGCCGAATCAGGAACGAGCAGTTCCGCAGCAAAGTGATGAGCGCGGAGCAGGCGGCCGCCTTCATCAAAGACGGGATGAACGTCGGGTTCTCGGGTTTTACCGGGTCGGGCTACCCGAAGGCCGTGCCGGTCGCCTTGGCCGCCCAGATCGAAGCAGCCCACGATGACGGCCGGCCGTTCAAGATCGGCGTCTTCACGGGCGCGTCCACGGCGCCGGAACTAGATGGCGCGTTGGCCCAGGTGGACGGGATTGGCTTTAGGATGCCATACCAATCCGATCCGGTATTGCGTCGCAAAATCAACGAAGGTTTCACCGATTACTGCGACATTCACTTGGGGCTGTCGGGTCCGTTGACGGCATCCGGCTTCCTGGGCAAACTAGATGTCGCTGTCATTGAAATCACCGCCATCACCGAAGACGGCGAATTGATTCCATCTTCTTCGCTGGGCAACAATCTGCTCTGGCTCGAAACTGCGGACCGGGTGATTCTCGAAGTTAATCACTGGCAATCGCTGGATCTTTACGGAATGCATGACGTTTATTATCAGCCGGCGTTGCCCCCGCACCGCGTCCCCATTCCCATCACTGGGGCCGGGGACAGAATTGGGCAAAAGACTTTGAGAGTTGATCCGGCCAAGGTTATCGCCGTGGTGGAGACCGAAGCCCCGGACCGGAACAGTCCGTTCAAGCCGCTGGATGATCAATCGAAGATGATCGCCGGGCACCTGCTGGATTTCCTCAGCCACGAAGTCAAGATTGGGCGCCTCCCGCGAAATCTGCTGCCGCTCCAATCAGGTGTGGGCAACATTGCGAACGCTGTTCTGGCTGGACTCCTGGACGGGCCGTTCGACCAGATCACGTCCTATACGGAAGTCATTCAGGACGGAATGGTCGATTTGTTGGATTCCGGTAAGATGACCGTGGCATCCGCGACCGCGTTCTCACTCAGCCCGCAATATGCCGAACAACTGAATGATGGTGCCGCCGAATATTCTCAGAAGATCATTTTACGGCCCCAGGATGTGTCCAATAATCCTGAGGTGATCCGGCGCCTCGGCGTGATCGCCTGTAACGGTCTGATCGAAGCCGATATTTACGGCAACGTCAATTCCACCCACATTATGGGCTCGCGGATGCAAAACGGCTTGGGCGGCTCCGGTGACTTCACCAGGAATGCGTACATTTCTTCGTTTGTGACTCCGTCCGTGGCGAAGGACGGCGCTATTTCTTGTATAGTGCCGATGGTTTCCCACGTTGATCACACCGAGCATGATGTCCAGGTCGTAATCACCGAACAGGGTCTGGCGGACCTGCGCGGTCTGGCGCCCCGCCAACGCGCCCGCCTTGTGATAGACCGGTGCGCTCATCCTGATTTCAAACCGGCCCTGGAGGAGTATTTTGAGCGCGCTCTAAGGGTCGCGAATTCGCAGCACACCCCCCACGACCTCGCGACCGCGCTGAGCTGGCACGTCAAGTTCCTTGAGACGGGTTCTATGAAGGGCGCCTAACTGCTCGTGATGCCCGGCCGGTCCGCCGTTGGCGTGCGGGCTAGCCGGGCCTACCCGGCGGCATCGTCCAGGGGCGAACGCATCCCGGGCGCTCACCCGGGCCTACCCGGCGGCATCGTCCAGGGGAGAACGCATGCCGCGCGGTCTACGCGGGCCTACCCGGCGGCATCGTCCAGGGGCGAACTCATGGCGCGCGGTCTACGCGGGACTGCCGGACGGCAACGCAACCCACCACCCGCCGCCGCCCCGTGCGGTAGGCATTTGCGCTGGTCAGCGGCCCGGAGCAGCGGGCGGACGGACTAGCTGAAGCAGAGCACAACCCGGGCAGCAGCGTTCAGAAGATGGGACCGGGGCGGGAGGGGCGGGACGCGAAACTCAACACGACTAACGTGGCTGGTATGACAAGTTACGAACCGAGAGATCCATCGACTGACCGTCTATTAGCGCCGGGCAACGCTGCGATGCTGATCATCGACTACCAGCAGGTCCAACTTGACTCGCTGGTCTCACACCCAAAAGAGTTGATTCTGGAGAAAATCATTGGGCTGGCGCAGACCGGCTTGGCGTTCGGGCTGCCGATCATCTTGAGCACGGTAAACGTGCAAACCGGGCGCAACGGGGACACGGTGCCACGGCTGAAAACAGTGCTGCAGGGGATTACGAGCTATGACCGGACGGCCATCAACGCGTGGGAAGACCAGCAGTTCAACGAGGCGGTCAAAGCGACGGGGCGGAAAAAGCTTATTATCGCGGCGCTGTGGACGGAAGCCTGCCTGACGTTCCCGTCGCTTGACGCGATAGCGGAGGGCTTTGAGGTTTACCCGGTGGTCGATGCCGTCGCAGGCACTTCGCTCGACGCCCACAAGGCCGCGTTGCGCCGGGTTGAGCAAGCTGGGGCGCATCCGACTTCGATTACACAGATCATTTGCGAACTCCAACGTGACTGGAACCGGACGGACACGGTCCAGGCATTCTTGCATCAACTATTCGCGACCCATGCATTCCCGCAATACTGAATGTAAGGTGAGTCCATGGCAATTCCGAACTTTGTCTTGAACTCTGGCCACTCGATTCCCGCTCTGGGACTGGGCACCTACAAGATGGCGCCGGCGCTCACGGCGGACATGGTGGAGCGGGCTCTGCGCTTGGGTTACCGTCATGTCGATACGGCGACCCTATATGGCAACGAAGCTGAGGTAGGTGAGGGCCTGCGCCGGTCTGAAGTGCCGCGTGAGGAGGTCTTTGTTACCACGAAGTTGTGGAATGATGCGCACCGCAGAGCTGACGCGTTGCGCGCATTCAACACGTCGTTGGACAAACTCGGCCTGGATTATGTGGACCTGTATCTGATCCACTGGCCGGTGCCGTCTAATGGGCTGGTGGTGGAGGCCTGGAAGGCTCTGATCGAGATCGCGGATACGGGACGGGCTCTGTCGATCGGTGTGTCGAACTTCAGGACGGAGGACCTGACCGCAGTGATTGATGCGACGGGTGTGGTCCCGGCCGTCAATCAGATCGAATTGCATCCGTTGTTCCAGCAAAAAGCGCTGAGGGCGCTCCATGCGGAACTGGGGATTATGACCGAAGCGTGGAGCCCTCTGGGCCGAGGCGCTGACCTCGCCAATGACACGCTGCGCGCCCTTGGCGACGAGGTTGGGCGCTCAACGGCCCAGGTGGTGATCCGCTGGCTGATCCAACTAGAGATTGTGGTCTTCCCGAAGACCTCGAACCCGGCGCGACTCGCGGAGAACCTGGCGGTGGATGATTTCGAGTTGACTCCGGAACAGATGGCGAGGATTGATGCGATCCGGCAGGTCAATCAGGTCGGGTCGGACCCGGCCACGGTAACCTGACAACCCCGCCCAGGCCCCCGCGTTCGCGGAGGAATTCGCCGCTGAACGCGAGCGGCTGGAAGTGGCTGCGGCCCTCATAGGCTTGCGCCGCGCAGCCGGAGCGTCCAGGGTGTGGACTTTGGGTCCCAAGGCGTGAGATTGACTGTAAACTGCCCAGGCGGGGAGGTCACGCCAAGACCCCGAAAGGGGTGTGGCGGCGAACTGGTGCACCTAGCGGGCGGCGGGCGAGCCAGGCCAGCGGCTTAGGGGCGTGGTGAATAACCACGCTCCGACCGTGCTGACGCGGGGCAGCGGCACGCTGACCAGCGGAAACGCGGAAGGCAAGCGCAGGTTTTGCCTAGCAATCCGGTTTATTGACCGGATTGTTAGGCGGCGGCTCGGCGCGCCGGTACTAGTTGCCCTTGGGCGCGAGTCGCACAGCGAGTCGCACAGCGTGACCAGCCCGCACGGGGCGGCGCCTGCCGCGCCGGATTCGCCCACCTGGAAGAGGGACCGACCGTGAAAAGACGCCTAAGTATCATCACCGTGGCGGCGCTGACCGCCGTCACCGCGCTGGGCCTGACCGCCTGCGCCAACAATGACGCCGACTACAAAATCGCCATCACGCAGTACCTGGCACACCCGTCGCTTGACGCGATCACTCAGGGTTTTAAGGACGCCTTAGCCGAAAAGGGCGTTGACGCGCAGTACACGTACGATGACGCCCAAGGCGACCAAGCGAACACCGCCACGATTGCCG
>JAITJY010000156.1 GCA_031278675.1 Bifidobacteriaceae bacterium | reverse complement strand
ACCGCAGGTCAGAGCACTGGGCTTGGTTGGGCAGGAGATAAATTGAAACACTCGCCACCGGAAAGGAGATAAATTGAAACACTCGACGCCGCAGACAGCGCCAGGCGCGGGCCGACTTTACTCAAGGCCCTGGGCCGGGGGGCCTGGGGCCTGGGCGAGGGTCCCGGGTCCGGGCGGACCAGCCGACTGGGGCCTTGAGCCAGTCGGCTCAGATGGCCAGCAACTCCTGGTCGTAGCAGAACAGTGCGCGGTTGATCTCGAATACGTCATAGCGCCCGTGGGCGATGAAGTACTCGACTATTACGTCGAACTTCAGCGCGGGTGATAGCGCGAAGCCAGCCCGCTGCAACAGCGTGCGGGTCTCGTCGAGGTCCAACTTGAGCGCCACCGCGAACGCCAACGCAGTGCGTTTGCTTGGGCGGTAGGCGGGGTTCGCCCTGATCTTGGCGAAATGTTTGCGGTCAATATTGGCGCGCCGGTAGACCTCGGGGTCCGTCAGTCCGCGCTCGTCGATCAAACGCAGCAAAGTAGCGGCGAACGGCTGGTCCAGGTCGGCTAGAGCCCGGTCGATCCGCAGGTCGGCGGCCTGCACACGGGTCTTAGGCAGGGCCGGGGCGGGCGCGAGGGCGGCCACCTCGGGAGCCGCAGGAGCGGCGGGACCAGCAAGATCAGCAAGGTCACCGGCCACCTCGGGAGCCGGAGGAGCGGCGGGACCAGCAAGATCAGCAAGATCACCGGCCACTTCGGGAGCGGCGGGAGCCGGAGGAGCGGCGGGACCAGCAAGATCACCGGCCACTTCGGGAGCCGCAGGAGCGGCGGGACCAGCAAGATCAGCAAGGTCACCGGCCACCTCGGGAGCCGCAGGAGCGGCGGGACCAGCAAGATCACCGGCCACCTCGGGAGTCGCAGGAGCGCCAGGAGCGGCGGGACCGAGGTCGGCGTCCAGTCCCGGGGGCACACCCCGGACCTTCACTTCCAGGTGCTGTTGCAGATAGCGATCAAGTTCGCGCTCCAGATCTTGGTCAATCCGGAGCGCCCGGGCATCGCTGACCGCCAAATAGATGGTAATCTCGTGCGACTCCAAGAAGGCACGTATCGCCTGCTCGGCGATCTCAATGCCCCGCTCCGGCGGGGTGCCGGTGCGCCATGGTCCACCCCGCCGCGCAGGCCCAATTCTGGTCCGCTTGGGTGGGGCGCCAGAGGGCGATGACGCCAGCAGCGGCAGCGTAACCGACCTCAGCCCGCGCGCAGCCGCCAGTTGGAGCGAGCTTTGGTACCAGCCCCGCAGCGCTTCCGCGTCGCCGCGCTCAGCGCCGCGCGTCAACTGGTTGTCGGCCGGGCCGATCACCGCGTCGGCCTCGACCTGCCGGGTGTCCCCGAAGACGATGTGGAAGGTCACACAGCCAGGCTAGCCCCCGCCGCCCCTTTCGGCTGGTAGCCAAGCGGACGGCATCGGGCAGCGGGTCGCAGCAGCCCGGCGCCCGGACGTCAGCGATCTAACCACCCTGTGGCCTATAGAGCCCACGTGGCCCACGGCGTTGTCGGAGCTAAACGCGTCGCAGCGCCACGGCCCTGGCACCAACCAATCCGCAAGCCGCCCAAACTGCCTAAACTGCCTAAACTACCTAAACTGCCTAAGAGCGTTATTAGAAACCCCTAAGCGACGGGAGCGTTTCCGCTGGTCAGAGCTGGATTTGTGGTCGACACAAAGGGGTTTCTAATAACGTTCTAAACCGATCAACGGCGGGCGCGGATTAGGGTTCTGGTGGCCAGGGCGGTTACCACTAGGCCGATGGCGGCGAAGATCGCCAGGAAGGCGTTGTGACTTGCCGGGTTGTCGGCGAAGGAGTTGTCGCGCGGGGAGGTGGGGTTGTAACGGACGGCGATCTGGTCGCCGGGGTTGTAGCTGCAGTAGCCGGTGGCCCCGATGGCGGATTCGCCGGTGTATTCGGCGCCATCGGCCTCGAAAACATAGTGGACGCGGCACGAGGTCCGGCTGATGGCACGCATGTCCGACGACTGGCTGGAGGTGAGTCGGGTGACCTCGGCGGTCGCTTCAGCGCTTTGGTGCCGACTCGGCTGGGCGTTGAAATAGATGAACGCCGGCATTCCGATCAGCGCGATGCCCAATGCGAGCATGAAGATGCCCATCGCGGACGATCCGCTCTGGGCGCCTCCAGGCGTATGCCGAGCCATCCCTCAACTGTACTGGGGCAGCCTGTCCCGCCGGCGGACCAAACCCGGAACGATCGACCTGGCCGATGCGATGAATGTGATTGTCGCGGCGCGCCAAGAGACCAACATCATCATCGCAGCGGACCTGGATTACCGGTTTATCGCGCCGCTCAGCGGCCACGCGGCGTTCAGATTACTGCCAGCAGACAACTGACGGGTGCCCCCGGCCGCCCCCTCAACGCCCTGAGCGCTAGCTGTGAATGGAAAGCACTGACCAACGGTTTTCGTTCAGTTCAGAGGGGGGAGTCGGCGCCGGGAAGGCTTGACAAACATACAGGCAGCCCTTCGCCGCCAACGGATAAACCTTGCGCCACGGCGCCGCGGCGCCGCGGCGC
>JAITJY010000133.1 GCA_031278675.1 Bifidobacteriaceae bacterium | reverse complement strand
CGGCTCAGGGCCGTGACGGGCCCGCCGAGCGTACCAACTCATCGGCTTGGGGCCGCGAAGGGCCCGTCGCGCGTAGCAACTCATCGGCTTGGGGCCGCGAGTGTTTCAATTTATCTCCTGAGTTTCGTCGAGTGTTTCAATTTATCTCCGCCCCTCAGCATCACTGCCGGTCAGAGCCTTGGGCTTGGTTGGGCAGGAGATAAATTGAAACACTCGCCACCGGAAAGGAGATAAATTGAAACACTCGACGCCGCAGACAGCACCAGGCGCGGGCCGACTTTGCTCCAGGCCCTGGGGGGCGGTGGGGTATGGCACTGAGATATGGCACCGGGGATATGGCACAGTCGCCGGCTGCGGGCGAGGCGCAGCCGCAGGTACGGCGTAGCCGCAGGTACGGCGCAGCCGCAGGTACGGTGCAGCCGCAGGTGCAGGGTCAGCCCGTGGGGCGATGGCGTTGGGAGGAGATGCCCGGGTGCCGGGTGCGCACTGGGCGGCGGCCGGGACGCCGCCGTCCGGGCAATAAACAACGGGCGAACAGGTTATCAAGCGCGCAATCCAATTGCCGTTACGGAGGATCCCCGCCGACATGCCCTTAACGTAGGTTAATACGTGCGTGGGTTCCTGTTCGCCCGTTGTCTAGTGCTTCATTTATAGCACCCGATAGGGCCTCTGGCAAGCCAAAACGTGCTAGAAAGATGGGATGAAAGTCTGGCCGAAACGAGCCCAGACACTCCCAATCCAAGCACTATCCAGGGCCGATTTCAAACACCAGTGTGTCGGCGGGCGCGGCGGAGCGCCCAGAGTGCAATGACGGCCAGGATCACGGGGGTGAGCGCTGCGGCCGCACCGGCCGCAGCGATGCGCTTATTCTCAGAACGCACCGCCGCTGGAGAGCGGAAATGCACAGTTTCCCAACCCCGGGCTTGTGCCAGACGGGCCAGCGACCGCGAGGGATTGACCACGGCGGGATGGCCCACTGCTTCCAGCATCGGCAAGTCCGTCACCGAATCCGAATAAGCGTAGCTGGCGTCCAGGTCATAGTCTTCGCGCCGGGCTAGCTCCGCCATCGCTTCGGCTTTCGCTGGACCGTAGTTGAAGAACTCGGCCTGACCGGTGTAGCGCCCATCCTTGACCTGCATTCGGGTGGCTAGGGTCCGGTCAGCGCCCAGCAAAGCACCGATCGGCTCAACAAGTTCACGGCTGGACGCGGACACAATCACAATGTCACGGCCGGCGGCTTTGTGTTCCTCGATGAGTCTGGCCGCCTCCGCGAAGACCTGGGGCGCGACTTTTTCGGCAAGCCGTTCGCGCGCCAGCAGAGCCAGGTGGGAGGCGTCCCACCCGCTGATGATGCGTCCCAGGATCACTGCGAGCCGTTCGGATTGGCTCTGACCGGCTGAACCCATCTGGTAGGCGGCCTGGGCGTAGACCGAGCGCAGCACCGTGCGGCGCCGCAGGATTCCCTCCGCTACCAGTGTGGATGTCAACGCGAGAGTAGAACTCCGCGCGATCAGCGTCTTGTCGAGGTCGAAGAAGGCCGCGGCCCGCCGTCGGGTCATCCAGGGATTGTCTCAGATGTGAAGACTTTGTGTCATCCACAGGCCGAAGGTTTCCCGCGCGACAATCCTCGTCCGCCGGGTGCAAGCTGGGGCGGTGCTCAATCCCACCGCTGTCGCGCTGTTGACTCGTGATCCAGAACTGGCTGCCTTGGCTAAGGCCTGCGTCTGGGAGGCTGGGGTCGCGGTGGCGGAACTGACCGACCCGGAACAACTCGATGCGCTGGAAGCGGCGCCGGGGCTGGCGATCTTGGGGCACGACATCGGCGGAGGGGTAGCGGGCGCGATCCGGGCGGCTTGGCCGAACTGCACGCTGGTCGGGGTGGCGGTCGGGGAGCATCCCGGAGCGGCCCCGCCGGGGGATTTGGTGCTGCCGGGTGCCTGGGCGCGGCTAACTGCGCTGGTCGAGGCCACCTATGCGGCCCCGCGGACGGCCCGGCGGCTCGCATTGATCGGGGCGCACGGCGGGGCCGGCACCAGTTGTTTGGCGGTGGCCACGGCGCGGTGCCTGGCGGGCGAGGCGCCCGTCAAGCTGGCGGCGTTGAACCCGGCCGGCGCTCCGCTGGGGCCACTACTGGCGCTCGACGTGGCCGTGACCTGGGCCAATGCGGTTGCGGCGGCGGAAGGCGGCGCACCGCTCCAGCCCCGGTCAGCGCTCGGGGTTGAGTTGCTCAGTTCCGTCGGCCCGGCGGACGGGTTGCCGGCGTGGCAGGTGCGGCGCGCCATCGAAACTTGGGAGGAGGGTTCGGCTTTCACAGTGCTCGATGCCGCGCGGTCCGGTTCCTGCGGCGGTTGGCGCGCCGGGAGCTGGGCAGATACCACGGTGATTGTGGCGCGGGGCGAGGCGGCCGCTCTGGCGGCGGTGCGCCCGCTGCTCGGCGAGCTGCGGGCTTTGGGGGTGGAGCCGGTCTTGGCGGTGCGGGAGGTGCCTGGGGGGATCAGGGCGGCCGAGGCCGCCGAGCGGCTCGGTTTTGCGAACGTGGTGCGGGTGGGGCACGAACGGGTGCTGCCGGCGGCGCTCGTCCACGGGCTGGTGCCCGGAGAGCGGGCGAGGGGCCCGCTCGCTAGCGCGGCTGGAGCAATTGCGAGGTTGGCAGCGCCCGCTCTAGGCGGCGGAGCCGGTCTGCGGCGCCGCTGGGGCCGCCAGGCATCCGCACCAGCCCGGCAGCCCGGTGCGTCCGGGCGCCGGGGCGCCCGGGACCATTGGGGCCCGCAGAACTCGGGGGAGCACTGGGACGTTCGCGACCTGCGGGACTCGGGGGAGCACTGGGACGTGCGTGACATAGCGGACCGACGGCCTGACCGGGACTCGCGGGACATACCGGACCCCAGGGGCTCCGGAGTGGCTCGGGACCGGCGGTCAGGCCGGGCGGGGTCACGGTTTGGGTTACGTAACCGCGTGCCGCGCTTGCCGGCACCCGCGTTTAATCCGGCGGCATTCGCGGAGGAATGGTGAGTGTGCTCCAGGTGCCGGTGGCCCTCAGCGCGCTGCTGGAAGATCCCCAGGTGACAGATGTGCTGGTGAACGGCCCAGACGCAGTCTGGGTGGACGGGGCTGGAGGGATGCGCCGGTTGGCTCTGCATTTGGGGGACGCCGCAGCGGTCCGCGCCTTGGCACAGCGTCTGGCAGCCCAAGCGGGACGCCGACTAGATGACGCATCACCCATGGTGGACGCCCACCTGCCGGGCGGGATTCGGATGCACGCAGTGGTGCCGCCCGTCGCGCCGGGCGGTCCGTTGATCTCGTTCCGGGTTTTCCGCCGGGAGGGCATGACATTAGCTGACCTTGAGGCCGGCGGGACAGTCGATTCTTGGGGGGCGCAGTTGCTGGCCGGCCTGGTGGCAGCCCGCGTCAACTTCGTGGTTTCGGGAGCCACGGGTGCTGGTAAGACAACACTGCTATCGGCGCTGATCTCACTGGTGGGGCACGATCAGCGGCTCGTCATCATTGAAGAGGCGCAAGAGATCATCGCATCCCACCCGCACTGCGTCCGGCTTGAGGCGCGTGGCGCCAACGCCGAGGGCCGGGGACTGGTCACGTTGACGGACCTGGTGCGTGAATCACTACGGATGCGTCCTGACCGGATTGTTCTGGGCGAATGCCGGGGCCCGGAAGTCCGCGAAGTGCTGACCGCACTCAACACCGGTCACGAGGGATCGGCTGCCACGATCCACGCCAACTCCTGTGAGGATGTGCCCGCGCGGCTGGCGGCCCTCGGTTCGCTGGCGGGGCTGGATCAGCGCACAGTGGCGGTGCAGGCGGCGGCTGCGTTGGGGGCGGTGGTACATCTGGGCCGGGGCCCAGATGGGATTCGCCGGGTCCAGGCGATTGCTGCGTTGCAGTTGGCCGGATCTGAGTTGTCGGCGGTGCCCGCCTGGTCCTTGGGCCCGGGGGGTGCCGGGCCGGGGCCCGGCTGGGCCGCTCTAGCCCAGCGATTGGATCGTTGCTGATGGCCGCGCTCCGCCAGGCGGCTCCGCCGTCGCAAGGCGCGGGGGCTCCGCCCGCCGACCAACTCACACTTGAGGGCTTAGCGGGCGCATTAGAGCAGGTCAGAGCGCTGGCGCGGGCTGGCGTGGACGGAAATCGGGCATGGGAAGCGCTCCTCGGGGAGGGCCGCAGCCCGGCTGATCTAACTGAATGGTCGGAGCGGTTGGAGGGCACGGCATCGGGCAAGTTTGCGGCGGCGTTGGTGGCGGTGCACCGCGTGGCGGCGAACGCTGGGGCGTCCACGGCGGACCTGTTGGACGCCGTGATTCAGGCGTTGGAAGATGCCCAGGAGACCGATGACGCGCGGGCCGCCGCGATCGCGGGGCCAAAGTCGAGCGCGCGGCTCTTGCAGTTCTTGCCGGTGCTCGGCGTGGTGTTGGGGACGGCGCTCGGGACTCGGCCGCTGGCGGTGCTGTTCGGTGGTGGCGCGGGCACCGTGGCGCTGATCGTTGGCTTGGGGCTGCTGCTGGCCGGCCGGGTGTGGAGCGGGGCGCTGATCCGCACGGCAACGCGGGCGGGGGGAACCGAGGGGCTGGCAGCGGCGGTCTTGGCGGCAGCGCTGCGGGCTGGTTTGCCTCTGCCCGCTGCTTTGATGCAGGTGGGCCAGGCGTGGCCCGGCGCACTCGGTGGCGCGTTGAAAGGGGTCGGCGAGGCGCTGGCGCGTGGCGAACCTTGGGATGCGGCCTGGGATGAGGCGGCGGCCGCCGTCCCGGGCAATGCTGACTTTGTCCGGTCGCTGAACTCGGCGGCTTGGCTGATGTGGAATTCCGGGGTGGAAGGCGCGCCCCTGTTGGACGCGATGCGGGCCCGGCTCGCCCGCGCTGAGCGCCGCCACTTGACCCAGGCAGCCGCCCGGTTGGGCGTCTACCTGATGGCGCCCCTAGGACTGTGCTACCTGCCGGCCTTCGTCGCTCTGGGCCTGGTCCCAATCATGCTGTCCCTGGCCACCGGCCTAGGAGCGTGGTGAATAACCACGCTCCTAAGTAGCCGAAACCTTGGCGCCTGAGCCGAGTCTTGCCCGCTCGGGGTCCCCGCAAAATCTCGGAGCGAAGC
>JAITJY010000127.1 GCA_031278675.1 Bifidobacteriaceae bacterium | reverse complement strand
AAGCCCTCAGTATAGGCTTCAACGTGAACAACGACCGCACATAATCAAGCTCAATCTCAGGATTCATATACTTCCTTGCCGTCTGATACATCTCCACAAACGCCGAAGCCGGCTGACCCGCACAAACGTTGCAATTATACAACCGATCCGGTGCGCAGTCCATACTGCTCGTCTGGCACCCGAAAGTCGGCAACTCCCCATAAGACGTCGCATGCGGCGTCCGCGACACCGTTGTCAACGCATGATACCCGCTCAACCCAAACGGCATAACACTGAAGAACGGACCATCCATCACCGTCAACCCCACATCCTTGATACTCTCACTCACCTCAACCAAGATCACCTCACACAACTCATACTTCAAACCGATCGGCTCAAAACCAGCCAACCTCTGAATCGCGTTCGTACCAGCATAAGTGGCATTCAACACCCACGGCGAGGCATAGACCTCATCAAACCCCCCACGCCCAACCCTAACCTCATACTTGTTACGACACACCCCGATCTTCGTGATACGAGCATCAAAAACGAACCTCACACCCGCGCCAACAGCCTCTCGATACATCTTCTCACCGATACGCGCAGCATCGAAACTATACTCACGCGTCATAAACGCCTTCTCAACGGCATGAGGATTAAAATACCGACCCACATCACCCAACTCGTCACACGGAACACTCACATTCCGGCAAAACCTCGCAAACTGGTCACCATTAGTCCAACTATAATTCGCCGAAACGGCATACACCTGCGCGAAATCAAAATGAATACAGTCCTCAAAATCAGCCACAAACCGCTGAAAATACCGCGCAGACTTCACAGCAGTAGAATACGAACGCGGATAATGATACCCATTATGCACACGAGCCTGATTAATATAAGAACCCCTCAAAAACGGAGCCTCATCCGAATCAAGAACCAGCACCGAAAAACCCCGCTCAGCCAGACCGATAGACGCGTAAAGACCATATATGCCAGCACCAATTATGATCCGATCATAATCTGTTTGCTCCATCCAGCTACGTCACCCACCCTTGCAACTGTCGTTCACACATTAACATAAACCCCACCACCAGCAGCAGCCACACACAACCCAACACAACCAGCCAAACCACCGACCAACCCCAAACCCCACACCACGAAAGCCACCCGGCCAATCTAGCACCCCCCGCGAAGAAAGAACCGCTCCCCGGGTGGAGTCGGTGGTGTCGGTAGCGCTGGTAGCGGCGTTAGTCGCGTCGGCGCTGGCGTTGGTGACGCCGACCCCGGTGCGGGTGGTGCGGCTGGTGCGGGTGGGGTTGGTAGCCGTCGCGGCGCCGGTCACGCCGGAGGTATCGCTCACACCGGTCACAGTCATACCGGTGGTGGCGATGATGATGATGATGATGGCGCTGGTGCGGCCGGGAGCAACGAGTGGTACAGATCGGCCAGCTTGGCCGCTTGGGTGTCCCAGGAATATTCGCGCAGCAAAGCCGATGCGGAGGCCTTGGCCGCATAGACGGCCCGACGCTCGAGCACATCACGGATGCCCCGCGCTATGTCCTGCGGGTCGTTTGGATCGAACACCGCTCCCACCCCATGGGACCGAACAAACTCAGCCTCGGTCGGATTCGACGAGACCGCGACCGGCAGGCCCGCGTGCAGATAGTCGAACAGCTTGTTCGGCAGACAGTAACGGTGTTGCACACGCACGGTGTCCATTGAGTCAAGCCCCAGCGTGGCGCTCGACAAGAACTGCGCGATCACCTCGGTATCCACCGGGTTCAGCAAGTGCAGTCTGTCTTCAGCGCCGATCGATCGCGCAATCGACTGCAGTGACTGCGCCGTCGGCACATCCCGGTTCGGGACACACACGATGGCGAGATGCACCTCAGGCAAGAACTCCAAGGCAGCCACAGCCCGGTTTAGGTTGCGCGATGGCGACACCGTGCCAGAAAAGACGACCAGCGGCACGCCCGGCCCCACCCCCGCAGCCTCCCGGACCGATAACGGGCCACCAGCGACGATGCCGACGGGCGGGTTCATGTGCACGTCTCCGGTCCCGGGGCCGCCGGGGGCAGCGCTCACTCCGGCGTCGGCATCGGCACTCACCTTGGCGCCCACCTCCCTGGCCGGGCCAGCGGTCACGCTACCGGCCGTGTTAGCGACGATGCCGCCGGGCGCTAGGGGGGGTGCGTTGAGCACTACCGTGGGGCGAACGGGCAATCCGAGCTCGGTTTGCATCGCCTCGGCGATCGGCTCCGAGACGGTCACCACGCCATCGACGTGCTTGATGGCCTCGCGTTCCGCGGAAGTGTAGGCGGTGTGGACGTATTCGTGCTGCACCATCCAGCCGGCGATGTATTCGTGGGCGTCATAGATCAAAGGGACCGTCTTACCCCGGCCGGCCAGCCGCAACTTCGCGTGGACGCCGGTCGGCAGTTGAGCCAGATCGTGGACGTGCAACAGATCCGGGTCAAGATCAACCATCCAAGGCATGAAAATGCCCTCAAGATCCACCATGTGCGGCAACTCCAGGCGCCACTTACCAGGGCGGCGTAGCTGCGCCAACCGCCTCTTCCGGGTTGCCTCCGCGCGCGCCGTCAAGGCGCGAGACCTGGCACTATGCCACAGCCGCGCCGCTTTCAAGCTGACCGGCACCCGGTCCGTCCGCAACCGGGCCGCCCGGGCCGCGAGTTGGGCTGCCCGCACTCGGCGTTCCTCGGCAGTGCGGTAACCGAAGCCACAAGCCCGATGCGCGTCCATCCGCGCAGCCCGGCGCTTCTTCAGTTCGCGCCCCCGGTTGTGCAAGTAGTAAGGCACCGGGATGCCGATGGTGCGCACACCGTCTAGGTCGCCCTCTTCGACTTCGCCTTTGGTCCCGCTGTTGTAGATCAGGGTCACCCTGTACCCCATCGCCCGCACCGACCGGGCCGTCTTGCGCACCCGTGCGTCAATCGCAATGGGGTTGGCTACCGCCATCACCACATGCGGCTCAGTCACGCGCGGCCCCCGCAACATCCGGCCCGCCCTGGTCCCAGCCCTCGCCACCGCCGCGCCCCTGGGCGGCGGGAGCATCCGGGACCTGGGCTGCGGCATCGTCGCGGCACAACGCCCCATCCGGGACCTGGGCCACGGCATCGTCGCGGCGCAACGCCCCGTCCGGGGGCTGGGCCACGGCCGCGTCCGGGACCTGGGCGGCGGCATCGTCGCGGCGCAACGCCCCATCCGGGTCCTGGGCCACGGGAGCATCCGGGACCTGGGCGGCGGCATCGTCGCGGCGCAACTCCCCGTCTGGGGGCTGGGCGGCCGAGCCGTCACCAATCACTAGGCGGGTCACGCCCACCCAGTTCTCGGGCTTGGTGACGCGCCGCCCATCAACCAACACCTGGATCCCGGGAAGGTCGGCGGGCACCAGGTCGGCATAGACGGGGTGGTCGGCCTGGATGACGGCCGCGTCGACGCGAGTCCCGAAGTGATAAGGCGTCCAGCCGAAGCCCTCCAGTTCCGCGTCGGTGTACATGGGGTCCCCCACCACCACGTTGGCACCGCGTTGACGCAGTTCGGCCACCAGGGGAAACACCCCAGAAAACGCGGTTTCTTTGACCCGGCCGCGGTAAGAGGCGCCCAACACGGCAACTGTCTTGCCGCCCAGGCCACCATCCAGGGCGGCTTCGGCCAAGCCAACGGTGTAGGCGGGCATCGCCATGTTGGCCGCGCGGGCAGCACGGACCACGCTCGCGTCCGGATCGTTGTACAGGTACAGTCTGGGATAGACCGGTATGCAGTGGCCGCCGACAGCCACGCCCGGCAAATGGATGTGCGAATAAGGCTGCGAGTTAGACGCCTCAATCACCTGGTAGATATCAATGCCATGACGGGCGGCAAACCGCGCAAATTCGTTCGCCAAACCAATGTTGACATCCCGGAAAGTGGTCTCCGCCAGCTTCGCCAATTCGGCCGCCTCGGCACTCCCCAAATCCCAAACGCCATTCGGGCGCTCCAAGTCAGCGCGGGGATCGAAATCCAGCACTGCTTCATAAAACTCCTTGGCCCGCTGCGCACCCCGTTCACTGAGCCCCCCGATCAGCTTCGGATAACGCCGCAAATCCTGGAAAACGCGCCCGGTCAACACCCGTTCCGGGCTGAACACCAGGTCAAAATCAGCCCCCTCAGTCAAGCCGCTGACCTGCTCAATCAGGGGCCGCCACCGCTCGCGGGTGGTGCCGACAGGCAGTGTGGTCTCATAGGACACGAGCGTCCCAGGACTCAAGTGCTCCGCCAGTGACTGCGTGGCCGCCTCCATCCAGCCGAAATCCGGGAGCCACGTCTGATCATTCACGAACAGCGGCACCACCACCACGATCGCGTCCGCGCCAGGAATAGCGTCCGCATAGTCGGTGGTGGCGCGCAAGCGCCCCGCCGGGACCAGTTCTGCCAGTTTCTCGCCCAGCAACGCCTCACCCGGGAACGGCTCGACTCCCCGGGCGACGGCCCCCACCACGTCGGCATTGATGTCGACGCCGACCACCTGATGACCCTTCGAGGCGAACTGTACCGCCAGCGGCAATCCAATCTTCCCCAGTGCGACTACCGCGATCTTCAATTTAGCTGTTCCCTTCCGCCGGCCGCGCCGAAGCATCATTTGGATTCTTGTGGCGGTGTTCCACGACGCACGAGTCGCCGCGCGAGATATCTGATCTTCCGCTCAATGCGGAAAACCAGCATACCGCTTATCTCGATAATTCGTTCTTTCGCCGCCAGCGTCTGCTCTTGGCTCTCGGCCAGCCGCTCCACCAACTCGGGGTAGCTGGTGGCCACGGTCTCCAGTTCACCCATGCGGCCCGCCAACGCCCCAGCCACCGCCGACGAGTTCGCCCTGACCGCCACTTCCGCGTTGGCCCACGTCAAGAAGTCGATGGACGATGCCGCCCGCCCCGGCTCGAACAAGCCACGCGCCGCCCCCAGCACCTCGAAGAGCGGCCCGACCGCTTCCGGAGTCTTAGTCGCACGCCCCACGGCGAGCGCTTCGCCGCCTTCCAACCAGACCACCGAATGCAACTGGGCGCCGGCGCTAGCCAACTCGGTCGCCGCCACTCGCGGCGCCTCCAAGGTCCGGCCGCCGGCCAGGTCCAGCACGAACCAGTCGCCCGTCGCCAATGGCCTGATCTCGCCAAGCACGCAGAGCCGACCCTGTGCTGTGCCACCGCCCTGGGGGGCTGGGGTGCGGGCTTTTGCGCGGTGGCGGTGGACGGCATCGTGCAAGTAGGCGGGAGCATCAAGGTCCACTTCGATGACCAAACCCTGGTCTTCTGCCTGGTCAAATAGTTCGTCGAGCAGTTTCACGCAATTGCCTCCGGTTTCAGGAAATGCCGCGTTAGGACTTCGGCGGCGAGGCGCCCATCGTGGCAACGGCGCGCGAAGCCGGGGCCAGCCTCGGCAACTGGCCGGTAGCGGTCCGGGTCGGCTGCGATGTCTGCGATGGTCTCGCGCAGGCTCAGCGGGTCTGCCTCGATGACCGGCAGCGGCTCGGGGAAACGACGCCTGACGTGGTCCGCGACATGAGCCACCGCGACCCGGCCGGCCGCCATCGCCTCGATCACCAGTACGCCAGGATTGCCTAACACCACCTGGTCTACCACCACGTCTACGCTGCGCAGCAACCCCGGAATCCTGACCGACGGGACATTGCGCACAGAGATATGCTCTATCACGCCTTGTGCCGCCAGGCCGGCGAGGGCGAAGTCGACCAGGCTGGAGCCCTTCTTGATGTCCGATGACGGGACGTGCGCCACGCGCAGACGTTTCCCCGGCTGCCACGCCGGCGCCGGCGCAAAGTCCGCCGGGCGGGCCACGTCCGGGAGCCAGACGGCGTTCGGCACAAAGTCCACCATATCAAGGGTTGACACGAACACAGGTATGTTCTTAGAGCCGATTGCCTCGAACCCGGCGTTCAGTTCAGCGGCGGTGTCCTCATAGAGGCTGCTGATCTCCAACAGATCTTCCTCGCTGAACGGCGACCACGGATACATTGCCCGGTGCCGCTTTGGGGCCCGCGCCACCGAGCCGTGCACCAAGATGCCGACCCGACGGCCCGATGCCGTCAAGGCCTCGATTTCGCGGACCGCTGCGGCGACACTGCGTTCGGGTTCGCGCAGCCGCGCCAAGCCGAAGACCGGGCGAAGGTCTTCGACCAACACATGCGTCGCGGGAGCCCCGAATTCGAGCGCCAAGTCGAGGCGAGTGACCGGGTCATCGAATTCGTAGTTGGAGAAGGAATAATCGGCATCGAAACCCAGCGCATTCCCGCCCCGAGGCGCAATATTCGCCGCCGTAAACCCGGGCACAAACTGTTCTACCGCCCGGGCCCAAGCGCGCCCTTGGCCAGCATAATTGAGCGGCCCAATCAGCAGATGGCCACCGGCTGAACGGGCCGGACCGATCCGGGAGGCAACCGCCGCCCGCTCCAGCGGCCGCAATCTGGCCAGTTCCACCGTGACGCCGCGCTGCGTGAACCCAAGCCAGGGCCCATTGCCTCCGCTCCCGGGTTGGACCTCCCACCGCGGTCCGTCGGTGCAGACCAACCCGGCCTGCTCCAAAGCCCGGCGCGGCGAAGCGATCGGCGGGTAGACCAGGTCCGCCAGCGACTCCCCCCGGCGCAACGCACCGAGTGCGCCGGTCACCGCCTGCGGTGTTGTCACAGCCAACCGGTCCAACCGGCCACGCACCGCTTGCGCCACGGCGTGCGCGAACCGCTGGTCAGGGACCAAGAGAATCTTCGGCCCCTGCGGGGCCGTCGCCAAAGCCGCCCGGACCTGGCGAGGCCAGCGCTGCGGTTTCCGGCCGCGCAACACTATGGGCCTCAGGTCAAGGCCGCCGAGCCGACGAGGCAGCGCCGGGGCGTCTTGAACCGGGCTGCGGACACCACGCTGGTTTTCAGTGGTAGGGCCGCCGACCACGCCAAACAGGCTCACTCGAGTCGCAGCCATTACCACCCCAGTTCCTCTTCTAGCTGTGCCAGGGCTGCGTCCATCACGTTGTCACGGCGGTAGGCTGCGGCGTGGCGATGAGCGCCTGCGGTCTCCTGCGGGACCGGCGCCTGGGCTGCGGCCCGCACAAACGCTTCGGCCAAACCCTGGGGGGTGTGCTCCTTCGCGTCGAACCACAGCGGCCGACCCGCCAACACCGCCCGGGCGTCATGGTCCGGGACCAGGGATGTCACAATCGGCAGGCCCGTCGCCAAGTATTCGTAGATCTTGCCGGAGGTCACCATACCGCCGCCCTCTTTGATGAACAAGAGCGCGTCGGTTTGAGCGTACAACTCGGCGAGCCCGCCTTTTGGCACCCTGTCGGCGGCCCGCATACCAATCTCAGAGCGGCTTTCGGCAAGCCGCGACCCCGGTCCGACGAACTCCAGAACAGAGGCCCGGACCACTGGGCTGGCCTCGCGTGCCAACGTCCACGCCTCCTCGACGAACTGCCACGGGAAGCCGCGTGGCGCCATCGTCCCGACAAACCGGAAAACCAAGCCGTCGCGGCCCGCCCTGGACGGCGGTGTGATCTGCTCAGGGATGAACTCCGCATCCCAGGCGTTACGCACCTCCTTGATCTTGTGCGCCCAGGCGGGGAACTCGCGGCGGTGGAGGTGCGCCAAAGGCTGGTTGATGTACCAGACTTGGACGGCCCGGCTCATGATCTCCTCCAGCAGGGGCCGCGACAGGGCCGCATCATCATACGGTTGACCCGTATAGGGGCTGAAGACCCACGAATCACGCTCCACCAGCACCATTGGAATCCCGGTCGCCAGGTTGACACTCAGTGCCACGCCAGCCGCCACAGCGGGCAGAATATTGGCGATCACCAGGTCAAATGGTGCGTGATCATGTAATGCGCGGGCCGCTGCCGAGGCCGCCGGCCGCCAAGCCGGGAACCAAGGGTTCAGGATCGGGTCCGGATGGATCACGGTGGTCTGCTCGGCGTCGATCTTCTCCCAGATGCCCGGTGCGAGGAGTCTTGTGTCATGCCAGCGGTTGATCACCGGGTCGCGCACCCCCGGGGGCTGGCGCACGCGAACCACCTTGACCCGGGGATCAATCAGGTCCACCAGAGCCCAATCGGAACCCTGGATCAAGTCGTAAGTCGCCGGATCGGCGCTCAACACCGTCACATCATGGCCCCGGCGCGCCACCGTGTTGACGGCCGCCAGCGGATTAGCCATCCCCGCGCCCGTGTAGGGCGGGAATCCCCAAGCCACATACAGAACCCGATGGTTCCCCCGCACATCAGCCACGGTGCGCAAGTCTAGCCCGACTAGCTAGCCGAAACCTTTGCACCTGAGCCGAGTTTCGCCTCCTCGCAACCGGTCCAGCCCGCGTTGGTGCCATTCAGTCGCGCAACCTGGCCAACTGCTGGCAGGTCCGGGCGCCGGAAAACCCGGGGGCCGGCGTGGACAGGCAATAGCCGGCCGGTTGGGCCTGGAGAACAAAGACGGTGTCCGCCGGGACCCGCATGTAGGACCGGTAGCCGGACACGAAATAGTTCCTGCGGTCCGGATTGAACGAGATATCGGTCCCTTGGGCTGGGGCAAACAGGATCGGTGCGGGAAGGATCTCGATCTCCGTCTCCCCCGCCGCCACCGCTTCGGCCAAGGCTATGTCTCTCTGGACCACCATCTGTCCCCGCAACGCGAGGGCCCGGATCAGCCCCAGGGTGTCGCCGGCCGTGGCGGCCACCGCGAGGGCCACCATGAGGCAAGCAGCCACCGGCGCCCAGCGCCAGCTCAGGCTTTCAAGGTGAGCGCTCACTAACCAACCGCAAGCCACCAGGCAGACTGCGAGGCCTAGGCCCAAGGCGGCCTCAGGGAGGACTTGAGCGCGGTAGGGAGTGACCGCTGCAGCAAAGCCGATCCCGAAGGCGAACGCCCATGATCCGCCCACGCCAATCAAGACCCCGGCCGCCAACACCCACCGAGCTAGGCGCGGGGACGGCGGAGTTGTCACAGCCAACACCGCCAACGCCACCGCCGACCACACCAGGATCATGGTGCCCAGCGAACTGGCAGCCAAGTTCTCAAAGAACAGTCCGACGCAGCGCAGGCCGTTCGCGATCGGGCCTTCCGCCATGGTGACCCCGCGCCGCTGTGTTGCACCGGGCGCAAAATAGGTAATCGCCAGCCCCGCGAGGGCAGAGGCGGTCAACAGCCCCAACACGCCTCGGCAGCGCCAGCGTTTGGTAAGAGCATCAACCAGCAGCAGTAGCACAAGCAGGCCAAGGCCCAACGCCGTGATCAGTTCATTTATGCCCGCGCTCATGAATACCGCCAGGCAAGTCAAGCAGGTGATGACCGTCCGGGTCAGCCGTGGACGATGCCGCCACGCCCCCAACAGGCGGGCCACCAAGACAGCGGTGAGCGCTAACAGGGAAACCGGCAGGCTGTAGTGAACTGCGGAAGTCATCCAATAAAACGAATCGAAAACAGACGGCGCGGCCGCCATAAAAGCAAAGGCCGTGACCGTGCCAATGCAGGCGGCACTGATCTTATGGTATTTGCGCCGCAAGGGCAGGAATTGGGCGGCCGCTACGGTAAAGGCAATCCATGCTAAAAGGATAAAAACAGTACAGCCGACCCGCGAGGCGCCCACGCCGAATAGCCGATACGCTATCGCCACGAAGAGTTGCGGCGAATAGCGCCCATTAAACTTCTCCATGTGGTAAAATACCGACCCGACGGTGCCGAACTCGCGGGCATTGTGGAAGTACAGATAATCGTCGCCGATCGGCTTGACCAACAGCGCGGCGACAAGATAGCCAAACAAGCCCACGCTACCGACCGCCAGACAAAAGACCGCCACAAATAGCCGCGGCCGCCGGCGCCACCACTCCCGGACGCCGCCTTTGCCAACTGCCGTCTTCGCTTCAGCTTCTTGCACCCGGTTAGCGTACCCCACGCCTCCCACCAGCGCCGTTGCTCCGACTTGCGCCCCAGCCCGCATCCGGGCGCCGGGGACGGGCGCCGGGGACGGAGGCCGGGACGGACGCCGGGACGGACGCGGTCAAACCGGACAGGCCAGACCGGACAGGCCAGACCGGACAGGCCAGACCGGACAGGCC
>JAITJY010000104.1 GCA_031278675.1 Bifidobacteriaceae bacterium | reverse complement strand
TAGTATCACCCCGGTCCTCCACCACAATCCACAACCTCCACGCCGGGGCAAAGCCCGTCGACCAGTCAAGAGCCGCACGCGGCACAGTGATACCGCCACACTTCCAACCAGACTGCCCCACAGTCGAATCACCCCCAGGGAAGTCGACCCCAGTGACAATTGTCCAGTTAGTGTCGGCGACCGACTCGTCGATCGCACCAAGTTCGATGCCCGGCGGCCCGACTATCCTGATCTGCATCTCGTCGTTGAAGCGCGAACCGACCCACTCGGGATATTCCTCGGTGACGTAGTTGTAGCACAGGTCAACCCTCAAGTCGCGATCGCTCAACGCGTCAACCGGGGGCCTCAGATCCAAAGACGCCGTCGCCTGCCTCTGGCCTACCACAGGGCCGGTCAACAGGTGCAACTGCTGCTGGGCCGTCGTAGCACCGGTCGAGAGTTGCAGCATCTTTTGCCCCCATCCAGCGCGGGGCGTAATCGACCCCAGGCTCTCGACAGTGGTGACCGCCCCCTCCGCGTTCACGGTGGCCATGCCCGCCTCGAAACTGGCGTTGCTGACCGCCTGGTAGCCGTCCACAACCCAGCCCTGCTGCCCCGGCGCGTGACCGGAACTAGTCGATTGCAGCCGCGACCGCACATACGCGGGCCCCTGGTCCAAGTAGTTCGGATGCGACAAGATCAACGACGCCAGACCGCTGACAAACGGCGCCGCCATCGACGTGCCCGTATCCTCACCAGTCCCACCGCCCACCACAGTGGATAGGATATTGGTTCCAGGAGCCCAGAACTGCACCCAATCCCCGAAAGTGGAGCCAGCGTTCCGCTGCGTCGGGGTCGTCATGTTGCCGACCGCCAAGACATCCGTGTTGTACACGCGATCCGGGTGAAAAATGCTGTGGAAGTCCTCTGACCGCTCGTAGGCAGCCGGGTAGCGGAGGGTGTCGACGCCGTCGTTTCCAGCGGTGGCCACAGTCACGACGTTGTGTTCAAACGCCTGGTCAAGCGCTTGGGCAACCATCCAGTTACGTTGCCCGTAGACCCCCAGGCTCATATTGATCACCCGGGCGCCTGATGCGACGGAAGAGGAAATCGCCTCGGCCAGGGCGACCTGGCTCCATTGGCATGTGTCATTGGAAAAAACCTTGTGCACCAGCAGTTCGACGTTCCAGTTGACCCCGGTCACGCCGATTCCATTGTTAGACTCGGCGCCCGCGATGCCGGCGACGTGGGTGCCGTGGTCGCCACAGTCCGGCGCCACGTTGTCGTCTCCAGAGCCGTAGTCCCAGCCGGCAGTGATGTTATCGTCGAGGTCGGGGTGGGCGACATCGAAGCCGTTGTCGAGCACCGCCACTACCATGCGGACCCGGCCTGTGTTGAACGCCCACGCGTCGTCCAAACCGAAGTCGTCGAGGTACTGCTGGTTCGGGTACCAGGGGTCGTTCGGCTCGATGGTGTCCTCGTCCGCAGAACCCACCCCTTCGAGGTCCACCAGCACCACGACGGGGTTCGCGGCCAGTGCTTGGGCGGCGGCCACGAGGTCCTCGAAAGACGCTGCCGCGGGCACCAAGATCTGCCAACCGTCCCTGAGGAACGCGCCCACCACGATCCCACCGACAGACGAAGCTGCTTCCGCGACCAGCGCGAAGTCGGCCCCGGACTCGGCCAGGATGACGATCATGTCGGAGTAGTAGTCGGTTTCGCCGTCGCTGACCGTCCCGGCGTGCGTGCCGGTGTACGGGCTGGTGGGCACGTCGTTGGCGTATACGGCGATCTGCACCTGCCCGGACGCCGCCTTGCCGTCCACCACGCCGGCGACGGTGAGCGTTTGTAGGCCGGCCGCGGCAGGGGCCCAGGAGAACTTCGCGGTGTACACGCCGTCTCCGGCTACCAGGTCGCCTCCCTCGCCGTCATCTGTCAACATCACGCTGCCGGACTCCCACGCGATCACCGGCCCGTCGCTGACGGTCCCCCCGGGCCGGGCGGACACCGTGAACTCGGTCGCCGCGCCCACGTTCGCGCTCTTCGGGTAGATCGCGGACTCCAACGGCGAACCGTCCTTCTGACGGGACTCCACCGTCACCACCACCTCCGCGCTCGCCGCCTCGGCCACACCAGGCGCGGTCGCCGTGAAATGGGCCGTCAACGAATGCCCGTCTGCAGCCGATGTTGTGTAACTAAATGCGCCCAGGGCCTCCGCCTGCTGGCCGGCGGCAACACTTGGCAACGTGACCTGGCTCGCCGCGCCGCCAGGCAGATCGGCAACCACCGTCACCACCCCCGTCGGGGAGGCTGTGCCCACGCTCACAGGCACCCGTAACACCGCCAGACCGCCTGCCGGCTCGATCACCGCGACAGCCAGGCGAACCTCGCCCCCGCCGGTCAGCAACGCCAGGTCTGCGGAACCGAGCACCGGGAAGTACCGGAACCCGATCACCTGGGTCTCCCCCGCGGCGACGTCCTGCGCCTGCCCGCCGGTCACATTGGCATACCCGGCCAACGCGCCGATCACAGCGCAACCCTCAGCAGTGCCCCCGGGGCAGCCTGCCGGCCCCGCGGACTCCATTGCGGTCAACCCCGAACTGGTTGGCAGCACCGTGCGCGCCGCCGCGCCAGCCGTCCCCGGGACCTCCAACCACGCCGACAGCGCCTCGAAACCCCCGCCCTCGCCCTGCGCGGGAGCCGTCGCGGTCAAAACGCCCGCGACCGTCGCCGGAGCGCCAGCCGAAGCCAGGCAAGACCCGGCCGGATCGTTCCGCGCGACCACGTCGAACAACGCCTGATCGCCCTCGGTCACAACATCGCTCCGCGCCGCCACCGACAACGCCAACCCCGCCTCGCACCCCGCGACCACATCCAAACCGTAGGACAACACCGTCTGGTCCGCGACCAGCGGATCCGTCCCGCCTCGCGCCTCGTCCTCGTCTGAGACGCCATCCCCGTCCGCGTCGCCGGCCACGCCCCCGTAATCAGCGGCCTTTGCCTTGGTATCGCAAGAGTAGAACGCATTCACGCCCTCCCCGTCCACGCAAACATCCGCGCCCGCGTCCCCGTAATGCGAGTCACCGCCCGGGCCGCCCAGCAGCACGTCGGCACCCGCATTACCCTTCACTGAGTCCGCGCCATCGCCGCCCACCACCAGATCGTCGCCCGCATCGCCCCACGCCGTGTCCGCTTTCAATCCTCCCACCAGCCTGTCCGGGCCATCACCGCCGCGCAGCGTGTCCGCCCCGTCCTCGCCGTCCAACATGTCGGCGCCAGCGCCACCCCAAATCGTGTCGCCGCCGGCACCACCGAACACTCGATCGCCGCCGTCCTCGCCGTACACAGTGTCCCCGCCATCCCCGCCATCCCCGCCATACACCGTGTCGTCGCCGTTCCCAGCGTAGATCGTGTCCCCGCCCGCGTCGCCGTAGACCACATCGTTCCCCGCACCAGCCAGGATCGTGTCCCCGCCACCACCACCGCAGATCACGTCGTCACCGTCGGTGCCTCTCAGCACATCCCCCAAAGCGGTCCCCAATACTGTGCACCCCCGGGCAGGGTCGAACGTCTCCGGCGGCGCCGCCACCGCTGGGCCCGCCAACCCCAGCGCTGTGGTCAACGCGCCCGCCGCCGCGACCGCCACCAGCCTGCGTCGGGCCCGCCAACGAGCTGGGGCCGCCAACCGCAGGTGCTTCACTCTGACCGGAATGGTCTCCAAGAACATCGTTTCCTCCAACATGGTCAGCGGGGCAGTCGCGAAACCATCCACTCCCACCGCAGGGTCATGCATACTCGCCCCCGATAGCTGGCGGGCCGGCTGACGCTCTTGGCCAAGTCCGGTAAGCTCGACCATGGTGGCGTTCACATCCACCAGCCAGGTTTCACCGTCTTGGACGACATCGCGCCAACGCAGTGCCAACACCTCACCGATTCGCAGCCCAGTGCCGAGAATGACATTGAGCAGCGCCGGCACGTCACCGCGCGGCGCCGGACCTCCTTGTCGTCGCGAAACGGCTTGGTGCATCTCGTCGTGTCGCCGCACAGCCCTTCTAATCAGTCCGACGCCTTGAGCGGTCAGCGCCACCACGGGTTTGGGCTCAGGTTTAGGTCGGGGCACAACGGCCAGCGGGTTGGTCACCAGCCCGCCGTGGGCCTGAGCACGCTTGAGAATCAAGTTCAAGGCCGTGTAAGCCCGCGTGGCCGCGCTGTTGGACGCCCACCCCGCCGATGCCGCGCGGCTCGTCCGCCGCTGGCGCCGCGACGACAGCCTGTGGGTGCGCCGCCTGGCCATCATCTCCCAACTCGGGCGGCGCGAGCGGACCGACCGCTCGCTGCTGGCGGAGGCGATCGAGGCCAATCTGGGCGATCCGGAGTTCTTCATCCGCAAAGCCATCGGTTGGGCTCTGCGGGACTTCGCCCGCGCCGACCCCGCCTGGGTGCGCGCCTTCGTCGACTCGCACCAACTCAGCCCCCTCTCCCGGCGCGAGGCTGTGAAACACCTGTAGCGGCGCCGGGGGGCGCTGGCGCGCGGAGAGCGTGGGCACCGCTAATTGCCACCACTGGCCCGGTGGTGGCAATTACGGGTGGGGTGAGCGCCTCCCGCGGCACGGCATCGTGCTCGTTTCTCCTGGTCAGAGGCTGGGGGGCGATGACGTGCGGAGAGCGGGGACGGACGGGCATTTCCACTGGGCCGTGCGCGTCAGGGGACGCCTTGCATATTGCAAGACCCGATCAGTTGATTGATCGCCCTGCGGCCGTCCGGGCGACCGACACGCGGGCGCCATAGTCCCGGGGCCAGGCTTGGCCGCTGCCACCTGCCGATGCGGGGCGGGTTCTTATCGTGTCAGAGGGGGGTGGGAGGGTGAGGGCATGGATAAAGACATGGTTTTGGCACCGCATTTCGAACCGGATGGGCCGGGGGCGCCGAGCGGCCCCGCCGCGATGGTTATCAAGGCGCGTAAACTGCCTTCCCCCGACCAAGCCCTGCGCGAGGCGATCCGCCGCCGCCGGCGCGTCGCGTTCGTCTACCAGGGCGCCAAGGACTCCAAACCCTATTGGCGCCACGTCGAGCCGCTGGCGGCTGTGCACTTCGCCGACCGGGTCTACCTTTACGGCTTCGACCTGCATCGCGACGCCCCCCGGATCTTCCGTTTGGACCGGATCGGGGTGGTTCGGCCGGGCCACCGCCGCTTCCAGCCGAAGACCACCCGCGAGCCGCTGGAGGCCGTTGCGGAGGCGATCACCGGCCGGACGGCCGGATTCGCGGCCTCGGTGCTGGTGCCGGGCGATGGACCGGGCGCGTGGGAGCCGGGGCGGGTCTCGTTCGCGTGGCGGCGCGAGCGCGCTCAGGACCCGCCGGGGTGGGTCCGGCTGGTCTTGCTGATGGACGATGACGCCGACCGCGCCTTGGCCGCGTTGGCCCGGCTGCCCGGAGAGTGGATCTTGGAATCCCAAGGCCTGCTGGCAGACCGGCTGGCAGCCCTGGCCAGCAACGCCGAGGCGACCCGCCGCTTCCAGGCCGGCCTCTCGCGGGCCAGCCGCTCAAGCTGACGGCGCCCATCTGGAGCCGGCGCGGGCGGTCCTAGCTGGGAGAGCGTGAGCCCAGCCGGGAAGCGGGGCGCGGTGGCGGGCGCGGCGTCGGCTAATTAGTCAGGATGTTGACAGTCTGGCACTTGACAAATCTTCCGGCGTGGGCGAGGATGTTAGTCAGGTACCTGATTATCACTGTTCCGAGCCCTACGAAGGGAACCATCATGACTGAGAGTATCGACCGCCAAGAAGTGGCCGGCCAACTCATGCACTTGCAGGGGTTGCTGCGCCGCCACCTGTGGCAACACCGTCGCCGGCGCGAACCTTGGGCCGATCCGCACCAGGGCCAAGGCCGGGTGCTCGCCCTGCTGCGCCTGACCCCGGAAATCACGCAGAAGGACCTGGGCTTCCTGCTGGACGTGTCCAAGCAGTCCCTGGGCGAACTGCTAGACAAGCTGCAACAGCGCGGCTTCATCGAACGCGAACCCTCCAAACAAGACCGCCGCGTCACCAACGTCAAACTCACCGACGAGGGCCGCGCCGCCGCCGAGACCGTTGCCGCGCCCGAACCGGACGACGACCGGCTGGGCTTCCTGGAGTGCTTGGACGGCGAAGAACTGGCCCAGTTCTCCGGCCTCCTCGGCCGGATCATCGCCCACCTGGCAACCGAACTCGGTGGCGACGGCTCTGACGAGCGCCGCGAGATGCTCGCCGGATTCTGGCGGGGCCATGGAGGCGGCCCACACGGCGGATTCGGCTTCGGCCCGGGCCGAGGCGCCAGCTGGTCGTAACCGCGCCCATCAAGGGTCAAGCCGCGACGGCCCCAGCCCCAAGCGAAGCCTCGCCTCAAACACCCGTCCCGGCGCGCCGCCCAAGTCTACGCATCTCGCGCCTTGGGTTCTTGCCGGAGGTAGGTGATCTCGAACTCTTTGACTTGGCGGTAGCGCTGTTGGCGTAAGCGGAGGTCTAACCAGCTAGTGTCGAAGGGCTGGAAGACATCGAGGCCTCGGCCCAGGATGATGAGCCAGCCGGTGTCGGCCTGGATGGAGCGGTCGTGCAGGGTCCCGCTGAACTCGTAGTCGAAGTCGACCCCGGC
>JAITJY010000049.1 GCA_031278675.1 Bifidobacteriaceae bacterium | reverse complement strand
ATCACGGTTTGCGTCGCATTGCTCGGGATCGCATGGGTGTTTTTCCTCGCCACCGAATGGAACAACCCCGCCACCCTGAGGGACAATTCCACCGCCACCACCCTCCTCGCCTCCCTGTTCGCCTCGGTCAACACCAGGTCAGGCGGGTTTTCGACATTCTCGGTGGCCGGCGAGCACTCCGCCACCATTTTGATGCAGGACGCGTTGATGTTTGTCGGGGGCGGGTCCGCCTCGACCGCCGGCGGGATCAAAGTGACCACCCTCGCTGTCATGCTGCTCGCGATCCGGGCAGAAGCCCGCGGCGACCGGGACATGGAGGCGTTCGGCCGGCGCGTCGAGCCGTCCGTGCTGCGGGTCGCCGTGACCGTGTCCGTCGCTTCCTTGGTCATGGTGTTCACCGGTTCGTTGATCCTCACCCTGGTCAGCGACGCGCCGATCAGCTACATCCTGTTCGAGTGCATCTCCGCGTTCGCTACCTGCGGTCTCAGCTCCGGGATCATCCCGACCCTACCCCCCCTCGCCAAACTCACGCTGGCTGCCCTGATGCTCGCCGGTCGCCTCGGCACCATGACCATCGCCACCTCGGTCGCGTTGTCCAACCGCCGCCGGGTCATCCGGCTGCCCGAAGAAAGGCCTACCGTGGGGTGACGTCTTTGCCCGATGCCGTCTGGGCGGCATCGGGCACCGGGTAGTCACCCAGCGTATGCCTTGGGGGGCTGGCCCCAACTGGCCGGGCGGCCACCGCTCACCGGAAAAATCGAGGAATAAGAAGAGGAACAACCATGGACCGTAAACGCAACTCTGTTTCACCCGATGCGCCAATGCCGACCGACGGGGCTGTCCTGGTGATCGGGATGGGCCGGTTCGGGTCCCGGCTGGCGCTGACCGTGGACCGGTTGGGCCGTGAGGTCCTGGCCGTGGAAAAGGACCCGGAAGTGATCCGCCGCTGGTCCGGGCGCCTGCCCCTGGTCGAGGCCGACTGCACCGACCCGGAGGCATTGGAGCAGTTGGGGGCGCGTGATTTCCGCGTCGCGGTGGTCGGGGTGGGGACCGCCTTGGAGGCGTCCGTGCTGATCACCTCCAACCTGGTTGACCTGGGGTTGAGCCAGGTCTGGGCCAAGGCGACATCTTCCGAACACGCCCGGATTCTGCGCCGGATTGGCGCCAGCCAAGTGATCCTGCCTGAGGCAGATGCCGGCGAGCGGGTCGCCCACCTGGTTTCTGGGCGCCTCTTGGATTACATCGAGTTCGAGGACGGATTCACCATTGTCAAGATGCATCCGCCTAAGGAAACCATCGGTTTCACGCTCGCTCAGTCGCAGATCCTGAAGAAGTACGGCGTCACCGTGATCGGCGTCAAATCTCCTGGTCAAGAGTTCGAGTATGCGACCGATGAGACCCGCATCTCTCCTCAGGACATCCTCATAGTCTCCGGCAACACCACCCTGTTGGACCGCTTCGCGGCCCGCCCCTGACCGGGGGGAGCTAGCGCGTGCGGCGGCGCAGGGTCAGGACGCCGAGGCACAGCACCAGCGCCGTGAAGGCCGCCATCAGGGCCAGGTCCGGCCAGGCCGCATCCCAGCCCAGCCCGCCGGCGATGTCGCCCGTGGCTTCGACCGCATAGGTCAGCGGCGCCGCGCCGGACAGCCATTCCAGTACATCCGGCATCTGTGCGCGCGGCATCACCACACCGCATAGCAGTAATTGCGGGACGATCATCACGGGCATCATCTGCACCGCCTGGAATTCGGTTCGGGCCAGCGAGGATGCCGCCAATCCCAGGGCTGACCCGAGCACCGCGTCCAGCACTGCGACCCCACCCAACGCAATCAGTGACCCGGCCACATCCACGCCGCAGACCCAATGCGCCCAGGCCGTCAACACAATCGCTTGCAGCGCCGCCATCAGGGCAAATGCCAACGCATAGCCCAACAGGAAATCACCTTTCCCGATCTGGGTGGTCATCAACCGCTCCAATGTGCCCTGGGTCCTCTCGCGCAGGGTTGTCACGGATGTGACCAAGAACATCACCAGTGCTGGGAACAACGCCAGCGCCATCGGCCCGAAGGCATCCATCACCGCCGGCGTGTCGGAGAACATCCACGCCAGCAGACCTAAAAAGACGCACGGCACAGCCAGAATCAGGCCGATCGACCGCCGGTCATGCCGCAGTTGACGCAGGACGCGGCGGGTTGTTGCCAACGTACGTTTGGGCGTCATCGGGCGGCGCTTTCCAACGCGAGGAAGGCCGCTTCGGCGCTCGTCGTGCCCGTGGCCGCCTCCAGGCCGGCCGGGCTATCATCCGCGAGGATGCGCCCGGCACTGAGCAGCACGAGCCGGTCGCACCGGGCCGCCTCGTCCATGACGTGCGAAGACACCAACAGCGTCACGCCCTCGCCGGCCAGCCGCGCGAACAGTTCCCACAGCGAGCGCCGCAGCAGCGGGTCCAACCCCACCGTCGGTTCGTCCAGCACCAGCAACTCCGGCGCCGGCAGCAGCGCCACCGCCAGCGACACCCGCGAGCGTTGGCCCCCGGACAGGTTAGCGACCTGATCAGCGGCATGATCCACCAGGTCCACCTGCTCCAGCACCGCCGCGATCCGCCGTGCCCCGCAGTCCGCCAGCGCCCCGAAATACTGCAGGTTCTCCCACACCGTCAGATCGCCGTACACCGAGGGGGCTTGCGTCATATAGCCCACCTTGCGCCGCAGGTCAGCGCTCCCCGCCGGGCGTCCCAGCACTTCAATCGTCCCGCTGTGGATTATTTGCACACCGACGATGCCGCGCAGCAGCGTCGTTTTCCCCCCACCCGAGGGCCCGAGCAGGCCAACCACTTGACCGCGCGGCACGTCCAACGTTAAGCCGGGCAACACCGTGCGCTTGCCACGGATCACCACAAGGTCGCGGATCGAAATAGCTGGCGCTGCGGCGCTGTGGCCGGCTTGGGCGGTGGCGCGGGCGTGGGGCACGGCATCGGGCAACGGAGGCTGACGCTGGGCCGGGCGCATGCACTCCACTGTAACGCTGCCGGACATAACGCCCAGCGCGACGCGTTGACCTGCGCAGACGGGTCACTCTTGCGGTAGTGAGTTACATGGGCATGCGGCAGAAGAACTCGGTGGCACCACCGTCCGGGGCCCGGACCTCGAAGATCGCGGTGACGTTGCGCCACAGGGCCGCAGTGTCTGGTGTGGGCGGATCGGGGCAAACAGTCGAGGTCAGATCAACGTCAGCGCCGGGCCAGCCCTCCGGGCCGCCCATCGCATTGAATGCGTCGGTGGCGGCCGCTTCGCTGCGCCACTGGCCAGCCAGCACGGTGACCGTGTGAGCGCCGTCCGAGTAGGTCAAGATGTACGAATCGTAAGCCCCGGCCGCCTCAAAATCAGGGCCCGGCTCCGTTGCCACCAGCACATATGCGCCGATGGTAGACGGGATCGCATTGTAAAAGTCCGTGCCGCTTTCCCGCGGCGAAGGACTGATGGTAGGCGTGGGCGGCGGGGCGGTGATCGTTACCGTTATGGTCGGTGCGGGCGTCGCCTCGCGGCTCGCGAGCCAATTGGCCACAAGCCAGTACGCCGCTCCGGCTACCGCTACCAGCGCCAGCACCAGGAGCGTTGTCCACAACCACCTGCTCGACCGCCCGGACCCCGTCGCGGCGTGCCGGATAGAAGACTCTTCCCGGTGCATCTTCATTCCTTTCATTTACCTCTCAAGCCACACTAGATCAGACTGATGCGGGGATCGCTGAGCCGCGCCCAGACTATCCCACTAGGCAGCCGAAACCTTTCCACCTGGCCCGAGTCTCACCTCCTCGGGGTCCCCGCAAAATCTCGGAGCGAAGCGGAGAGAGTTTGTGGGGTGGGTCTCCTCGGGGTCCCCGCAAAATCTCGGAGCGAAGCGGAGAGAGTTTGTGGGGTGGGTCTCGGGGTCCCCGCAAAATCTCGGAGCGAAGCAGCCAGAGTTTGTGGGGTGCGGCTAGAGCATTTGGTCACCAAGCGCCTCAACCCGCAGGCTTTGCACTATCATGACCCTTTGGAGGTCGCTCCATTAGGAGCGGTGACGCGAGGCGGTTGACCGCCGTCGGCCGCGTACCGCGCCTCGGCACGGCTCTTGGAACAGCGACACGAAACGAGGAACGCCCGCGTGGCTTTACACCCATCCAGTCTGGTGGTGGTGTCAAACCGGCTGCCGATCGACGTGTCCCCAGGTCCGGACGGCACCTTGAGCTACGGCCGGTCCCCCGGCGGCCTGGTGGCCGCACTCGACCCAGTGCTCAAGGCCAGCGGCGGCGCCTGGATCGGGTGGCCCGGGGCACCCGACTTCTCCTTCGAGCCGCTGGACGTGTCCGGCGTCCTGTCCGTCCCCGTGGCTCTCACCGCCGATGAGATAACCGACTATTACGAAGGGTTTTCTAACGCCACATTATGGCCCTTGTACCATGATGTGATCACGCCCCCCGAGTATCACCGCGAATGGCATGAGGCCTACCGGGCGGTCAATTACAAGTTCGCTGCCGCCGCCGCAGACGCCGCCGCCGAAGGCGCCACGGTCTGGGTCCATGATTATCAATTGCAGCTTGTGCCGGCGCTGATCAGGCAAATGCGTCCTGACGTCAAGATCGGTTTCTTCAACCACATTCCTTTCCCGCCCGAGGCCCTGTTCGCCCAATTACCGTGGCGCCACGAACTAATCATGGGTCTTTTGGGGGCAGATTTGATCGGTTTTCAGCGCGCCCAGGACGCCGGTAATTTCCGGTCCTGCGTTCGCCGGCTGACGGGTCTGACCACCCGCGGGCACCAGATAATGGTGCCTGGTGCGCACGGCCACAAACGCATTGTGCAATCGGGCGCATTCCCCATTTCAATCGATTCGGCCGCAGTGGCCGAATTGGCCCGCCGGCCTCAGGTTCAAGCCCGCTCGCGGGAAATCCGCGCCGAGTTGGGTAACCCCGATTGCGTGCTATTCGGTGTGGATCGCCTGGATTACACCAAGGGGATAGCCCACCGTTTGAAAGCCTACGAGGAGTTACTTAGGGAAGGGCGCTTGCAGGTGCCTGGAGTGGTAATGGTACAGGTGGCGAGCCCGTCACGCGACAATGTTTCCGCTTATCAAACCTTGCGGGACGATGTCGAGACCACCGTTGGGCGCATCGCCGGCGACTTCGGGTCGCTCGGGAGCCCCGCGATCCACTATTTGCATCAAAATCAGGGCGCGGAAGAAATGGCCGCTCTATACCTGGCCGCCGATGTGATGCTGGTGACTGCATTGCGGGACGGCATGAACCTGGTCGCCAAAGAATATGTGGCCTCACGCGTCGATGGGCGCGGCGCCCTGGTTTTGTCCGAGTTCACCGGCGCTGCCGATGAGCTGCGCCAAGCAATCCTGGTCAACCCGCACGACATAGACGGCTTGAAGGCCTCCATTGTGCGCGCCAGTGCCATGGCGCCGCGCGAACAGCGGCGCCGGATGCAGGCGCTGCGCCGCCGCGTCATGGAACATGATGTGGGCGCCTGGGCCTTGGATTTCCTGCGCACATTGGCGGCCCGGTGAGTCCTGCGGCCGCCTGGGCGGCCGGCCTGAACCAGCTTGCGGCCGCCAAGAAGTTGCTGGTAGCACTCGACTTTGACGGGACCTTGGCCCCGCTGACGGCTGACCCGCAGGCCGCTCGCGTCCTGCCCGCCTCTGCCGTTGCCCTGCGCCGCCTGGCGGCGCTGCCCGGGGTGGTGCTGGCGTTGGTCTCAGGGCGGCCAGCCGCTGATCTGGCGCGCCTGGCCAGACCGCCAGTAGGTACATACCTGGTTGGTTCGCACGGTGCTGAGCGCGGCACGGCCCGTGCCGGCGGGCGCGCGCTGATCGACCCGGTTGAACTCTCGGACACCCTCCGCGCCCGCCTGGAATTGGTCACAACCCAACTCGAAGAGTTAGCCCAGCACGCCTGCGGGGGCGGCTGCGCCGCCACACCAACCCCGGCCGCACCAGCACCCGCCGACACCGCCACGCCAGCCCCCGCCAGCACCGCCACACCAACCCCGCCCGCACCAGCACCCGCCGGCACCACCACACCAACCCCCGCCAGCACCGCCACACCAGCACCCGCCACACCGGCACCCGCTGGCACCGCCACACCCACCCCGGCCGCACCGGCCCCGCCCGCACCAGCACCCGCGGGCATCGCCGCACCAGCACCGCCTCCCGCCGGGACGGCCGGGGGCGCTTGGGTTGAGCACAAGCCGTTCGCGGCGGTGTTCCACACCCGGCCCATGGCGGACCGCGCCGCCGCCGCCGAACTCGAGGCCCAGGCGGCCCTCATCGGCAGCGCCGCAGGCGCCCACGTGCTCCCAGGCAAAATGGTGGTCGAGGTCGCGGTGCTGCCCGCCGGCAAAGCCGCCGCCCTGACCCAACTCAAAACCATCACCCAAGCCGACCGCCTGGTCTTCGCCGGCGATGATCTCACCGACGAACTAGCCCTGAACACAATCAACCCTCCTGACCTGGGCATCAAGATTGGCCCAGGCCGCACCGCAGCGGCGCTCAGGCTACCGGACCCACCCGCCCTGGCGGAGTTCCTCCAGGCGCTCGCGGCGGCTCGGGAATGATCACAACGTCGCGGCCCGCGACGGCCACGCTCCCGCCATCCAGCGGCACCGCGCAAGAATCACGGTTGAAGTTCAAGACAAAGGTATGACCACCGCGGGAAGCAACCTCCACCCCTGCGGGAAGGGGCGGCGCGGTGATACCGGCGGCGGTCAGGACGGCATCGGCCACCTGATCCAACCGGTCCGGCATGGTCGCCACATACCACCCGCCACCGCGCCCCGGCCTAGAGCGCCGGGTGATCGCGGGTAGCGGACCCGGCCAATCGCCGGGCGGGAAGGCGAACTGGGCGAGGGGCACGGCATCGTCCAATTGGACAATCTCCGCCCAATCGCGGCCCGCGCCGCCCGCCAAACCGGTGATCGCCACGGCGCCAACGGCACCGCCCGGCCCAACGGCACCGCCCGGCCCACCGGCACCGCCCGGCCCACCGGACCCAGCCGGCGGAATGAACTCCTCTGTCCAAACGCCCAGCGCTGAGCGCAATTCCGGGCCGGGATAGCCGCCCAGCACGGCCCGCAGATCGGGGTCGAGGATGCCCGTCTGATAGGTCACCACCAGTTGCCCGCCGCGCTCCGGCACGCCAGCGAGGTTGGCTCGCGCCGCGCCTGACAACACCAACGTCACAGGCACGATGACGACCGGGTACGCCCCCAGATCTCCCTCCGAGCGCACAAAATCAACCGCCACGCCGCGCTCGTGAAACGCCGTATACCAGCGCCGTAGCGTGGCCAAATAGTCCAGTTCGGCGGGGGCCGAATCCTGCTCCAGCGCCCGCCACGAATCCCAGTCCAACACGATCGCCACCGGCGCCGGAGCGCAGGGTGTGCCCTGCAAGTAGGCGAGTTCGGCTAACTCGGCACCGACGGCCTCGACCTGGCGAAATACCCTGGTGTTGGGGCCGGCGTGAGGCAGCATCGCGGAATGGAACTTCTCCGAACCGGAAGCTGACTGGCGCCACTGGAACTGCATAATCCCGTCGGCGCCGCGGGCCAAGGCCTGATAAGTGTAGAGCCGGAACAGCCCGTCCGGTTTGGCGGCGTTGCGCGGGCGCCAGTTGACGGCCGATGCCGCCTGCTCCATCAAGACCCACGGCTGCCCGCCGCGCAGGGAACGCATCAGGTCACGCGCCATCGCCGCTGCGGCTGGGGCCGCCGGGTCGGCCGGATCGGGGTAGCAGTCGTCGCTGACAAAGTCCACGTGCGGCGCCCAGGACCAATAGTCGACGTCTTTGAAGAAGCCCATGAAGTTGGTTGTTACCGGGATGTTGGGCGTCACTTCGCGCAGGACCGCCAACTCCGCGAGGTAGCAGTCCTTGAGCGCGTCCGAGGAGAACCGATCGAAGTCGAGTCTTTGGGTTGGGTTGACGCCCGCAGGGGCCACGCGGGGCGGGGAGATCTGGTCGAAGGAGGTGTAGCGCTGGGACCAAAACGCGGTGCCCCAGGCCTGGTTGAGTGCCTCGATATTGCCGTACTTATGTTTGAGCCACATCCGGAAAGCCTGCGCAGACTCCTCACCGTAGTCACGCGCCACGTGGCAGCCGAACTCATTGCCGACGTGCCACGCCACCAGCGCCGGGTGGTCCTTGTAACGCTCCGCCAAAGCCCGCACCAACCGCCCGGCATGGCGCCGGTAAGCCGACGATGACGCCGCATAGCATTGCCGCGCACCGAACCCCAGCACGGTTCCGTCCGCCCGCACCGGAAGCATTTCCGGGTGGGCTTGGACCAGCCACGGCGGCGGCGAGGCGGTGCCCGTCGCCAGGTCCACATCCAGGGCGGCGCTCGCCAGTTGGTCCATCACGCAGTCAAGCCAACCGAAGTCGAAGCGCCCATCAGCGGGCTCAATCATGGCCCACGCGAACACACCCAGCGTCACCGTGTTGACCCCAGCCCGCCGCATCAACTCGATGTCCTCATCCCAGACCGCCTTGGGCCACTGCTCAGGGTAATAATCCCCGCCGTACCAGAGTTTGCCGCGCCCCACACGCCTCTCCTGTCCTAGTAGTTGCCCAGCCGTGGCCCTTTGGCGCCCGGCCGGCTCATTGCTGGGGCCGGCTCACCAGCCCCAGATGTTCCACGCCGCCTTGTGGACCGCGCCCGGCGCCAGACGGGCCAGGCCCGTCCCGGAGTTGAACGCATCCGGCGGGCACGTCATCGGCTCTACGGCCAGGCCCAGACGGTTCAGGTGGGCCAGCGGCAGATCAGCGGTAAAGAGCTGGACCCACGGGCAGGCCCGGTCCCACCCGATCGCCACACCGCTCCCGGACGGATCGGCGACCAGCGCCCGAGCTGCCCCGTCCGACCACTCGATCCCCCCGAACGCGTGATTCAGTTCAATTGCACCCAGCGCCCGGCCCGCCCGGAAATCAAAGTCCAGCCCAGCGACGGCTCGCTCCGCGCCGGGCGCCAACCGTTCGCCCTCAATCTCGGTGAACCGCGCCGCCGGCAAGGTCAGCGCCCATTGATCCAGCGGCGCCGAACCAGCGATCAAGTACGGGTGAATGCCACACCCGTACGGCGCCAGGCCGCTGCCCACGTTCCGGGCGGTGAGGGACCAGGCGAGCCCTTTGACGGCATCGACCATGTAACCCACCGCCAAACGCAACCGGTGCGGGTAGCCGTCTTGCGGTTCGATCGTGGCACCCAAAACCAACTCGTTGGACAATCGCGTCCGCTCACCAAAGTCCAGCCACGCCGCCAAGCCGTGGAGGGCGTGGCCCCGGGCTGGCTCAGTCAGGGGCAATTGGTGGACCACGCCGTCCTGGGTGTAGCGGCCATTGATCAGGCGGTTTGGCCAAGGCGCCAGCACGGCGCCGCGGTAATAGGGCCTGATCTGGTCCGCCTCGAACGGCACAATCAGGTCCCGGCCGTCGTAGGTCAGCGAGCGCAAAGTGGCGCCGACGGACGCGATGGTGGCCCGGTATGGCCCAGCTTGAATGGTGTACTGGCGACCGGAGGCGGGTAGGTGCGCTGCTGGATTCACGTAAGAATTGTCTCGCGCCCCGGCGCTGAGGCGTCAAGGCCCGTGCGGGCCGTCACTCCGGTTTGGGGTCGAAATACAGGTGGCTGAGCGTCATATGGGCGAAGGAAGGATGCAGGGGCCGGACAAATCCCCAGTAAAGCCGACCTAATCTGTTGTGCAAGCACACTGCGGTCGCGACCCTGGCCTGGCGCGGCAACACAATCAGGTCCACCCGGAAAGAGAGCGATACCTGGTCCACCCCAACCATCAACCTGTTACCCGATTCCTGGTAGATGGGGAAACCAGTGTACGGTTCTGGAACTCCTGGATGTTTCGCGCCTAGGCGGTATTCAAGCTTGTTCCGCATCGCGAACACCCAGCGGATCAACGGCGGCAACCGCTCCGCCCGGAACAGCGCGCGTGCCCATTCACGTGGATCTGTCGGGTCATCCGGGCGCACCTCAACCGCCCAGGCGTCTGCGAACGCTAAACGCCCCGGAAGAGACCTCCGCAAACGTGCCAGGTCTCCCTGCGATCGCCAAACCAGGCGCCGCTGGGTCCGGCGCCGACGGTAACCGCCCGGTTCTGACAAGTCCTTTAGCGGCGGCATAGTGCGGACCTCCCTCCTGCGCCGCCTTGATTCGATCACGACTTTAGACCCATTGGCGCGCTGTGTGAAACCCAATCGGCGAATCAATTCCGCAAAAATGAAAATCCGCTCGGCGGCGCGGGGGGCGGCGGCGCCGCACGAGGCACCAAACTGCCCGCCCCCGGGGCGCCTTGAGCCCAGCCGACGATGCCGTGCCGGCCCAGGACCAGCCCCCCTCGCGCGCGGCCCCGCCCGTCCTGGTCGGTGGGCAGGCGTCCCCGAGGGAACCAGCCCCCTCACGCGGCCCCGCCCGCGCCGCGCCGCCCCCGCCGTCCGCGCCCAGCCGGGCGCAGGCGTGCCGCCCTGCGGGGCGCCTGTCGCTTATCCGGACAGCGTGGTGGGACCGGAGGGCCGGTAGGCTTGGGCGCCATGCCGGGAGATTCGAGACGCCGGGGCGCAGTGCGCAAACCGGGTAGCAAGAAGGGCCCAACCAAGGGGTCGGGCGGCAAGGGACGCCGGTCATTGGAAGGTCGCGGGCCCACGCCGAAGGCGGAAGACCGCACCTATCACCCGGCCGCCAAACGCAAGGCCGCAGCCGAGCGCCGCGCCCAGGCCAAACCCCGCACCTATAACGGTCAGGCCGGGACTAGCCGGGGACCAGGGGCAGACCGGGGTTCCGGAGGCGGCCGGGGACCGGGGGCAGACCGGGAGTCTAGGGCGGGCCAGGCCGGGGGCAGGGGCGGTAGCGCGCCAGGCAACCGGTCCGCAGCCGACTCAGTGATCGGCCGCAACGCCGTTGTTGAAGCACTCAGAGCCCGCGTCCCCGCCCGCCGCCTCGATGTGGCCCAAGGCATTGATCAAGATGACCGCATCCGCGAAGCACTGAAACGCGCCGGGGACCAGGACGTGCCGATCAACCAAGTCACCAAGCGCGAGCTGGATCAACGGTTCGGCCCAGCCCACCAGGGGATTGCGCTGCGCGCCGCACCCTATCAATACCTCGCTCCTCCAGACCTGTTGCACCGCGCGGACCAGGCGGGCGCGCCCGCCCTAATTGTCGCATTGGACCAGGTCACAGACCCACACAACCTGGGCGCAGTGATCCGCTCCGCCGCAGCGTTCGGCGCACACGGCGTGCTCATCCCGGAGCGCCGCTCCGCGCCCATGGGTCCCACCGCCTGGAAAGTTTCAGCCGGAGCCGCCGCTCGCGTGCCGGTGGCGCGCGCCGCTAACCTGGTGGCCGCCCTCGAGGCCTACAAGAAGGCGGGCCTGTTCGTCATAGGCCTAGATGCTTCCGGCGCGGTCGATGCCGCCGCCCTCGACCTCGCCACCGGCCCCGTTGTCGTTGTGGTCGGCTCGGAGGGCAAGGGCCTCGCCCGGTTGACCCGCGCGGCCTGCGACCTGACGGCAGCCATCCCGATCGACGGCGCCACCGAGTCGCTCAATGCCGCCGTCGCCGGCGGCATAGTCCTCTACGAGGTGGCGAAACAGCGCCGCGCCCGAAGAACCAACCCGTGAGCGCTCACAGGGAGCGAGCGTTGGATGCCGACCCGCACACCAGCGGGCGAGGCGACGCAACGCCCCGGTAGCGCTCACAGGAGGCGAGCAGCCGATGCGGCCCCACCCGCAGGCGGTGCAACGACCTGTGGGCGCTCACAGCGGGCTGATCAAGATCATCAACATTGGCGGCATCTTGGCGCTTCACCTGTTCTACGTGCCCTACCTGACCCAAGAGATTGGCGTGCCAGTCAGTAAAGCGGTGTTGGTCTCCACGATCCCGACGGATCGGGAGTAGGCCATCTAGGATGGACTCGTGACGAACAGCCGCCGCGACACTCCCCTCGTAGAAATGTCAGTGGCAGCTTGTAACGTGGCCATCAGTACTGATCCGCTCCAAGGAGGTCACTGATGTTCACCGACGACAGATGCCCTGTTATCAGTCTGTTCTCGGGCGCCGGAGGCCTCGACCTCGCCACGGAGCGGGGCAGCGCCGCGAGCGAGGACGGGTCAGGTCAAACGCTCCGAGTCTTAGTGGCGACTGACTACGACGCCCTGGCTCTAGAGACGTTGAGCCTCAACATGCCGCACACCAAGACCCTGTGCGCCGACATCCGCGAGACTCCCACGCGCTCCCTGCTGGAGCTTGGAGGTATGTCTCAAGGCGATCCGGTCCTGGTGGTGGGCGGCCCGCCATGCACGCCGTTCAGCAAGTCAGGCTTCTGGCTCAAGGAGAAGCGGGAGAGCCGCGACCCAAACGCTTCGCTGCTGGACGAATACGCCCGAGTGGTGCGGGAAGCCCGCCCCGAAGCCTTCATCTTGGAGAACGTCCAGGCTCTCACGTACCGGACGCACAAGAGGCAGTTCGACCGGCTCATCACTCAGCTTCGCGCCATCGGCTACAACCCCCAGTGGCAGGTGTTGCTAGCCGCTGAGCACGGCGTGCCGCAGTTGCGCCGCCGTACCTTCATCGTCGGTCGGCGTGACGGTGAGCCCTTCGTTTTCCCCAGCATCACGCACTCAGGCGTCAGCGAGCGTGATCGGGTCTTCGACCCGACCAAGCTGCCGTTCGTGACTTCGGCGGAAGCCTTCGAGGACATCACGTGGAATTCCCCGGAACCCAGCGAAATCGTGGATGGCACCTATGGCGAACTCGCCGCAGAAGTGCCTCCGGGCCAGAACTACCTGTGGCACACAAGCCGCTACGGGGGCCGCAACGAGTTCGAGTGGCGCAGTCGCTACTGGACGTTCCTGCTGCGGTTGGACCCCGATCGTCCTGCCACCACCCTGCAAGCCCAGCCGGGACCGTGGGTAGGGCCGTTCCACTGGGAGAACGTGCCCAACCCGGATGGCGACCTGCGTGCCAGGCGGCTGCGCGTGCCGGAGATGCTGCGACTGATGACCTTCCCCGACGGGTTCAAGCTCGCGGCTGATGTTACGTGCTGTTGCCGGTGTTGTGGGTGAGTGTTTCCGGGTTGGCCTGGGGTTTTGTCGCGCGCGCGGCCGCCGGGGGCGTGTTTTGCTGGCAACAGGGCTCAGGACGGCGTG
>JAITJY010000034.1 GCA_031278675.1 Bifidobacteriaceae bacterium | reverse complement strand
CGCCAACGCACGCCGCCGCCCGCCCCGTCCCGTTGCCCGAGCCCGCCCGCCCCGTCCAGCGGTCCGCCGCCCCCAGCATGGCAATGGTCGGCGAGACCCCCAGCCTCCCGTTCGCCGATCACTCCCCCGGCAGCAACCGGCCACCTGCCACGGCCGCGAACCGCCTTACCCGCCTAACCTCCAGCGAGCCTGCGATTCGCCATGACTCCGGCCCCCACGCGGACCGGGAGGTGCCCAGCGCGGAGGCGTGGGGTGCCTTCTATCACTCGCTCGGCGGTGCCGATCCCGAGCAGGTGGCGCGGGCGGCCCACGCCGATTTCGCGGCGGCCCAGGCCGCCGCCACAACCCCCGGCGCACTAAGCGCCGCTGGCGAGGCGCCGCTGTTCAATTCGCCGGAGGCGCTGGCCAACGCTCAGGACGTCTACGAGGCGTTGCGTGAGATCTCTTTCCTCCAGTGCGACCGGACCTGGCGGAAACAACCATCCGCCCAAGGTGAGGCGGTCGGCGGAGGCTGGGAGACGGCATCGTGCGAGGGCTTAGCCGGCCAGTCGCCAACGGAACAGGCAGCGGAACCCGAGGCCCCTCGGCGCCCACTGCGGCTGGGTCTGTGGTTCTGGGCGTTACCTACGCCAGCGTGGCGAGCGGCGGTCGAGCGGGTGCGGGCCTTCCTTCAAACACGTGTTCGGCAAACAGCGGGTGCAGCAGCGGCAACGTTGCTGGCTGGATCGATGGTCATCGGCTTGAGCGGGACTTCCGCCGTGGAACTGCCGCAGGGGGAAGATGCGCTGACGCCGCTCGCGCAGACCATTGAGGTGGTCTCGCGGCGCAACATGGCTGACCTGGCGTCACGGACCATGACGGCGCAACTCGTGGACGATCCGGCGGCCCTGACCGGGACCGAAATCTCGGCAGATACGCAGTCCAACGTGGGTTTGGTGCTCAACTGGGACGTGTCCGTCCTTGAGGAATACCCGGATGCGGTGCTCGTGCTGCGCCGCGGGATGGGCGATGCGCCGCCTCAAACTCCGGCGGAGGGCGTGGCGGTGCCGTTGGGGGACGACCCGGGGGCGGCGCGGGATTCGGGCCTTCAACCTGATACGAGCTACAGCTACACGTTGTTCATCCAGCGTCCGGGCGAGAAACCTGAGGTTTTAGCGCGGGCCGTCGCGACCACTTCGCGGTTCCCAACGGAACTGGGGCCGGGCCAATCGCTCGCGGTGGGCGAACGCCTGACCAGTCCAGACAACAGTTTCTATGTGACAGTGGCGGACGATGGCGCCGTGGTGCTGTTCAACAACCTGAACCAGAAACTCTGGTCCTTGGACACCGACCCGAACCCGGACGCGCTGCTCGCGCTGAACCATGAGGGCGCGCTGGTTGTGGCGGTCGGCGAGGTTGCTGCGTGGACCGCAGATGCCACTGCGCCCGGCGTCAAACTGGTGCTGACCAGCGAGGGCGCTTTGCAACTGCTTGACGCTGAGGGCGGCATTGTCTGGTCCTCGAAGGAAGTGGGCTACCAGTTGCGGGGCGGCGATTCGCCTTACAACGTCAGTCCGGATGGCTGGACTTTGCCGGGCGCCGGCCCGGTCTCTTCGCCGTATGGCATGCGGATTCACCCGATCTACGGTGTGCTTAAGATGCACAGTGGCGTGGACATGACCTCCGGGCGCGGTCTGCCCATCTTCGCGGCTCATGATGGCAAGGTGACCCGGGTTTACCAGGACAGTGGCGGTAACTGGACCATTGAGATTGACCATGGCAGTTCGATCACAACCCGTTACCTCCACATGGACGGGCTCGGCGGGATTTTAGTTAAAGAGGGCGATGCCGTCGTTGCCGGTGAGCAGATCGCCCGCACCGGGTCCTCCGGCCAGTCGACCGGGCCTCACCTGCATTTTGAGGTTTCTGTGGGCGATGCCACAACCGACCCGGTTGAGTTCTTGAAGAAACACGGGGTAGTCCTGAAGTAACCCCGCGTCCGGGTCCAGTCCGGGTCCAATCCGGGTCCAATCCGGGTCCAATCTGGGTCCAGTCCGGGTCCAATCCGGGTCCAGTCCGGGTCCCGGCTGCGGTCGGGGCGGGGCGGGGCCGGTGAGGTCAAGACCCGGTTGGGCCCTGGAGTTTGCCGTGCTGTTTCTCCCAGGCGCTGAGTTGCTGTTCCAGCGCTTTCATCAACTCGAAGACCTGCGCCGGCGGGATGCGGACCCGCGCGGCAACGGACGCGTTGAGCACCACCGCTCCGGCGTCTTGGCGTGGTGGCTCTGTGAGCGACGCAAAGTCCAGCACGAATGAGTCGTTCGTGTGCCAGGCGCGGACAAAGTCCGCGTAGACGCCGGCCTCCATGTCGGGGGCGAGCTTGATCTGTATCCGTTGCTCCGCAGCCATGCCGTTTAGCCTAACCCCATCACCGTTCACTGGGCCCGCCGCCGATGCGGCGGCCCAACCTAGCCATGGTCCAAGAACCGGCCACCCCCAACCAACCTACCCCGCTCTGGTCAACTCCCTTCGCGGCGGATCCCTGCCAAAACGTTGACGGAGGCCATGACCTAAACAGCAAGACCATCCCGAGCAAGGTCGCTGACCCAGTTGAGGCCGAACAATGGAGCAGGGTGGCCCACAACAATAACGACCTCGCCTCAATGCTTCGCGGCGAAGCTAGGCGGCGGGCAGGGTTGCCCAACACCTCCCCAGCACGGCGGGGACGTAGACAACTTTCTGACTCGAATCCGAGAAAAGAACCTGGTGGTAGCGTACGACCCAGACCGGGAGGAGGGGTTCTATCTCACTCCACGGCTACGTGAAGACGAGGGCCTCATCAGACAGCCGCCGCCAGAGCTTCGAGCCGACGCCTACCGCTTAGACAGCGGCATCGAGCCCCGAAGACCTAGCCCGCGACCGGGTACTAAAGCCAAAGACTGAAAGGTGCAACTTGGCCAGGCACCTGCTGGCGTCACATCCCCCGCAAAGTGTGTCATTAGGCGTGTCGTCTACCAAAATACGACACACTTTGAGCGAGCGTTTATGGGTTTGACCTGGGCAAACGTGGGCCAGCTCGGACTTGAACCGAGGACCGGCGGATTATGAGTCCGCTGATAGAACCGCTAACCGACGCTCTGACCAGCGGCAACGCGCCAACCCAGCGGATTTACACCCTATTCTTACACCCTATGCGAGGCTGAACGGCCCAACTGGCCAAATTTTTTCTCGAAAACCCCGATTCTGGCTTGACTCCCACCCACGCGCACTGTAATATAGATATTGCAAGGGGATGCCAGTAGGGCAAGCCCCACAACCCAGAAGGGAAAACTGATGAGCGAAACCAGAGAGGCCCTAGCCCAGGCCATGAGCGCCCGCAACGCATATCGCGGGCCGCACACATCGAAGCGGGCCCGCACGCTCGACGCCAGGATCGAGGCAGCGCGCGCGGCACTCACCGACGCAGACCGCGCCGAAATCGCCGCTGAAACAGCCGCGAAGAAGGCCCGCACGGCGAAAACCCGCGCCCGGTACGCGAACTCGCCGGCCAGCCGCCAACACGCCGAAGCCAAGGCGGCCATTGAGGCCTACCTGGTCGCCAACCCGGAGTTGGCGGAAATCACGGTCGCCTACCGCGAGGAGATCCTCGCGATGGTCCGCGCTTCGGACTATCAGATGACTGAGATCCAGGCCGCGCAGGTGATCCAGGCGAGGAGCGCGAAGTGAGCGCCGCCGGGATCAGCCCAGCCGAGTTGATCGCCCGCCGCCACGGGCTCGGCCTAAGCCAAGCCCAACTCGGGGCCGCGCTGGCGCGACCCGTGAAACAAACCATGGTGTCGCTGTGGGAGTCTGGGACGCGGCCTATCCCCGACGGGCTCGACACTGAACTACAGGCGCTAGAGGCCCGCAGCCAGCGGGCCTACGAGGCAGCCTATGATGAGGCACTCCGGTCTGGGTCGCCCGCCCGGATTGAAGTGTGGGCGGACGACGCGGCGCTGTGGGCGGCGCGGCCAGAGGCGACCGGTCTGCCGGCCGTCGCCTATCAGGCGGCGGCGGCGCGCGCCGCCCAGGACGCCCGCCG
>JAITJY010000341.1 GCA_031278675.1 Bifidobacteriaceae bacterium | reverse complement strand
CTCTAACAGCCGCAACACCCGGGTAGTACTAAACGTCAACACCAGATAGATCGCCGCGACCAGCAGATAGACCGGGAAAGTCTGGTACAGGTTCCCGTCAATGGATTTCCCCTGGAAATAGAGTTCGGTTGTGCCGATCACCATCAGCACCGATGTGTCCTTGATATTGATCACGAACTCATTACCCGTGGCGGGCAGAATATTCCGGATCGCTTGCGGCAGGACCACACCACGCATCACCGACCAATGGCTCATCCCGACAGCCAACCCGGCCTCCATTTGGCCCGGATCAACCGCACCGATCCCGCCCCGCACAATTTCCGCCATATACGCCCCCGTGTTGATCGAAACCACCAGCAAACCCGCCGTCAACACATTCAGATTAATGTTGAAAGCCATCCCCAAGCCATAGAACACCACCATCGCCTGGACCATCATCGGCGTCCCCCGGAACACCTCAACATAGATCGCCAACAGCGCGTTCGCGATCTTAACCACCACACGCTTGGCCGGACCAGCCGAGTGCTTATCCGTCGGGATAGTCCGCACCACCCCCACACCCAACCCCAACGCCACACCGATCAGCGTGCCGGTCAAAGCCAAGAACATGGTGACGCCGACGCCTTTCAGCAACCAACTCCAATAGTCGTGCAAAATCTTGACTATCCAGCCGAAAAACCCTCGCTCGGCCGCCACAAATGCTAGAACATCCATCCGCTAACCTTCCTTCGGCCCGCCTCACGTGCCAAGGTCGCTTCTCCTGCCTGATGCGCCTGCCCCAGCGGCAAGCGATTCATCCTGTCACTCCTGGGCAGGTTGGTCTTTCACCGCCTGCTCCATGAGCTGCTCACGCGTCTCCGCCGAGATCTCGCCAAGAGCCTCGTTGACCGCCGCCAACAGATCGGAGCCCTTCTTCAGGCCGATGGCGATCGCAGTATCGTCTTCCGCCACATCGAATCCCTGCCCCTCAGGGAAGCTCAAGAACGTCAGGTCGGTGTTTCCCGCAACAGCGCTCAACGCCCCCGGACGCTCCGAAACATACCCGTCGATCTTCCCGGACTTCAGAGCCAGAATCATGGTCGGGAAATCCGTCAACGCGGTTTGCTTGTCCACCCCCGGGATCTGATCCACGAACTTGTCGTAATGCACAGTCGCCAACTGCCCAGTGATCTTGGCCCCCGACAGTTCGTCGATTGTCTTCGCCTCAGCCCACTTCGAGTCCTTCTTGACCACCACCACAATATCGGACGCATAATAAGGCTGCGAGAAGTCAATCGACTCTTTACGTTCGGCGGTGGGGGTCATCCCAGCGACAATCATGTCGATCTTGCCGGCCTGGAGCGCCGGGATCAGCCCATCCCAACCCGTCTTGACCACCACTAGGTCGCGCCCCATTTTCTCGGCCACCAACTTGGCCATCGCCACGTCATAGCCGCCGGCCCACCCGCCGCCGTCAATCTTGACGGCGCCCTTCGAATCATCCACCTGAGTCCAGTTGAACGGTGCGTAGGCCGCCTCCATACCAACCCGGAGCGGTCCGCTCGCGGCAGCGTCACCCTCATCGGACGTGCCACCACCGCCGCATGCACCCAATAGCAGTGGCATCATGATGGCGGCCAGGATAAATGCGGGAAGCTTCTTCATTTGGTGCTCCTTCGGTAAAGCTTGCTCAAACGGCTTCACGCGAGAGATTACCAGCCGCAGGACACCAACTTGTTACCCCGAGGACGCATCCGGCGTGTCGGCCCTGCCCACAGCGCCAAGATCGTTGGCGGACCCGCCGGCTCAGTCCAGCGTCCGGACCCACACGGTGGTGCGCCGGTCCAGCGTTTCCGGGTAGTCCAGGGACCACCGTTGCGCCGCCTGGATCGCCTGGAGCCTGAACTGGTCCATCGTTTCAATCAGGGCGGCGCGCACGCTGGCCGGATCGAACGCCGCAAAACTCGCCCCCAGATCACGCTCAAAGCGCTGACCAGCCCAGACATCCAGATGCCGGCCATCCCAGAACGTGTCGAAGTCAGCCCCCTTGACCGCCTTTACGATCCAGGACTGCATCACGACCATCGCATCCTTCAAAGGCCCATCAATCAAGCGCAGCGCGCTCCACACCTCACCGCGCGCCAACCGCCGAGCCGACCGGACCACATCAATCCAAAACCGCGAAACCAACTCAGCAAATTCCTCCTGAGATGGCCGCGCCGAACGGATTTCCTCCCCGGCCAATTCATCCAGCAATTGCGGAACGGGACCGCCCTGCTTCAGGGCGACATATCCCCGCCGCGCCATGTCCGCCAAAATCCGGCGCGACGGTGCTGGCAGGGCGGGCACGGCATCGTCCGCGAGAATCAACAAATCGACCTGAATCGCGCCATCTAACAGCACCCGCCGCACCGGCAAATCGGTCAATTCCCGATCCACCGTCGTGGCCCAAACACGCCCAATCGGAGCGAGCCAACCCACCCCAGCGAGGAGCGGGGCGGGCTCGGCGGCAAAAATCAGCACGTCAAGATCCGCCGACGCATCGGCCTCAGTGCGGGCGCGCGAACCGATCAGGGCGGCGCCACTGACGGTCGGCAAACCGTCCAACAAGGAAATCAGCAGGTCCAAGGTCTCGGTGTAGGAGTATGCCACTCGAAGACCTTACCGTGTGGGTGGGCGCGGCGTCAGGCTTGACCGGCGGCGACGGTGCCAGGAGGCAAGGCGCAACGGCCCCCGCCGGTGCCGTAGGATTTTGGGATGGCGTTGACTAACGACCCGAATTGGTGGCGCACGGCCACCGTCTACCAGGTTTATCCACGTTCGTTCGCTGATTCCGATGGCGACGGCCTAGGCGATTTGAACGGTATTACGTCCCGCATCGACTACCTTCAGGCATTGGGCGTGGACGCCGTGTGGCTCTCGCCGTTCTACCCGTCCGCCCTCGCCGACGGCGGCTATGACGTGGATGATTACCGCGCCGTCGATCCCCGTTTAGGCACTCTGGAGGATTTCGACCGCCTGGTGGCGGCGTTGCACGGCGCCGGGATGCGCGTAATTGTCGACATTGTGCCGAACCATGCCGGCTCCGGCCATGTGTGGTTCCAGGAGGCTTTGGCCGCGCCCAAGGGTTCGCCCGCCCGGGACCGGTTTATTTTCATGGACGGTTTACCCGCCAACAGCATGGACAATGCCGTCCGCCCACCTTCCGATTGGGCCAACGCTTTCGGCGGCTCGGTTTGGGAGCCCGTCGGAGACGGACAGTTTTATTTGCATCTGTTCGCTAAGGAACAACCCGATTTCAACTGGTCGAACCGCGAAGTGCGTGACGAGTTCCTCAAGACTTTGCGGTTTTGGTCAGACCGGGGCGTTGATGCCTTCCGGGTTGATGTGGCGATGGCGCTGGCCAAGGACTTGACGGCGCAGCCGTTGCCTTCCACTGCGGAACTTGATGCTCAGGGGTCTGGGCCGCATCATCCCTTCACCGACCGGGATGAGGTGCACGAGATCTTCAGTGAGTGGCGTGAACTGTTCAACTCGTATGATCCGCCGCGGGCGGCTGTCGGTGAGGTCTGGGTGGATGATCCGGCGCGCCGGGCGCTTTATGCGCGGCCCAGCGAACTGGGTCAGGCGTTCAACTTTGATCTGTTGCAGGCCGACTGGTCGGCTGAGGCGTTCCGGCAGGTGGTGGCGTCAAACTTGGCGTTGGCAGCGGCTTCTGGGTCGTCATCGACCTGGGTGTTCTCGAATCATGACGTGGTGCGGGCGGCGTCACGCTTGGCGTTGCCTGGTGCGGGCGGCGGGAATGCGAACAATCTGCGCGACGCGGCGTGGCTGCGTTCTGGGGGGACCGAACCGGTGATCGACCGCGCGGTGGGGTTGGCGCGGGCGCGGGCCGCTGCGCTGTTCATGTTGGCTCTGCCCGGCTCCGCGTATCTGTATCAAGGTGAGGAGTTGGGTTTGCCGGAGGTCCTCGAAATACCGCCGGATCAGCGACAGGACCCGGCGTTTCACCGGACCGGGGGTCAACTGGTGGGCCGCGACGGGTCGCGTGTGCCATTGCCTTGGGAACCGACCGGGCCGTCGTTTGGTTTTGGTGCTGGGCCGGCGCACCTGCCTCAACCGTCGTGGTTTGCGGATTTTGCTGCGTCCGCGCAGGCCGGTGTGGCCGGGTCAACTCTCGAGTTTTACCGGAGCGCGTTGCGTTTGCGGGAGGCGCTGCGCGCCGATGAGTCGCTGACGTGGTGCGCTGATCTTGACTCGCCGGATGCTTTGGGCTTCGCCCGCGGGAATGGTTGGCGCTGCTATATCAACTTTGGCACCCGGGCGCTCCAACTCCCGGCGGGTCAGGTGCTGGTCTCATCGGCGCCGGCGCCTGGCCCTGATCTAGGTAGCCTCGAACCGGATACTGCGGTCTGGCTGGACGCCTGAGCCGGGACACGCCCGGCCCCACCAGATCACCGGCGTGAGACCCGCTCCTCGGAGGGAACCCAGGAGAACTTGAAGGCAATCGCGGTGAGCGGACCAGGTTCAACGTTGTTCTTGGTCAGATCCGGGTCGGAGGCGAGGTACGCCTTGGTTTCCCGAGCAATCATGCCGCTCAGGATCAGTAACCCAATCAAGTTCGGGAGGGCCATCAGCCCGTTCAAGATGTCCGCGATCTGCCAGATGGTCTCGGCTTGGAACCGGGCCCAAACCACAATCAAAGCGGTGAAGATCACCCGGTACGGGAGTTGCGCATTGATCCCGAACAGGCGCACCGCGCAGCGTTCGCCGTAGTAGGACCATCCGATCACGGTGGACAAGGCGAAGAAGACGACGCAGATCGCAACGATCGCCGGACCCAGGTTCTCGCCAATGACCTGGGCGAACGCCTCTAATGTGAGGTTTCCGTCAAGACGCCCATCTGTCGCAGGGTCGATCGGCGCGTTTTGCCAGACCCCGGTCGACAAGATGACCAGGCCGGTGAAGCTGACCACGATGATCGTGTCGATGAAGGTCTGCGTCATGGAAACGAGGCCTTGGCGCACGGGGTGTGAACTCTGGGCCGCAGCGGCCACAATCGCGGCTGAACCCATCCCGGATTCGTTGGAGAAAATGCCCCGCGCCATGCCCTTTTGGATCGCGAGCCCAACGGTGGCGCCCAGGAAGTTGCCGACCTTGTCGGTGCCGGTGAACGCATCCGTGAACACCAAGCCGATAGCGTGCGGGATGGCCTGGACGTTCAGTGCCAGGATGACTGCGCCCGCCACAACGTAGACAACGATCATGAACGGCACAAACGCGGCGGTCACCTTGCCGATGGACTTGATCCCGCCGATCAAGGTGAGCCCCACCAGGATCATCACTATCACGCCGGTGATCATCGGATCGACGCCGAAGGCGTTCTCCATGTTCTCGACCATCGACTTGACCTGCGTGCCGTTCCCAATCCCAAAGGCGGCGAAGGCGCCGAACACCGCGAACAGGATCGCCAACGTCTTACCGACCGGCCCGGCGATGGCTTTTTGCAGGTAGACCTGGGGTCCACCGACCACTTCGCCGCGGCTGTCCGTTTCGCGGTACTTGGAGCCGAGGAACGCCTCAGCGTATTTGGACGCCATACCCAAAAGGCCGGTCACCCACATCCAGAACAGGGCGCCTGGTCCGCCAATCCCGATCGCGGTGGCGACCCCCACAATGTTGCCGGTGCCGACCGTTGCCGCAAGCGCCGTCGTCAAGGCCTGGTATTGCGAAATGTCGCCGGCCGCGCCCGGATCACGCCGCTTGAACAGTCCGAGCTTTAGCGCAGGCCAGAGCTTGACAAACTGCAACCCGCGCAACCTGATGGTCAGCACCAGCCCCGTCACGGTCAGCAATGGGATCAGCAGCCAGACACTCCAAACGAAGTCGTCAATGGTGCCGACGATACTGTTAAACAACTCCATGATCGGGTCCCTTCGTGTAATAGTGGCGCCTGGGTGTCGCGCCGTGCTCGCAGGCTCAGCTCCGGAGCCAGTTCACCAGCACAGAATAATGGTGAAAGAGTTGTGAAGGTGGGGCCACGCCGAAAAGGTAACAGCTTGGTAACAATGATTTGACCTGGCTCTAACCAAACCCAGGGGACGCATCATCTGCTCCCGGCCAGATTCGTCAAACAGCTTGCGGCTTCGATACGGCCGGCACCGCCACGCATTGGGCTGCCCGGGCCGTGCGCTGCTTGCGGCGCCGCAGGAAAATACCCAGGCCAACAAGCACGCCCACCGTTAGGACGATGCCGACCGCCAGCCACGGTGAAGCCGCCGCGAGCGCCCCGATTCCGACAAAAACGGCCAGCCCACCGGCCGCATAGACCGCGCCCCAGATCAGCCAACCGGGGATGGCCGCCAGAGTGTAACGCCACCACCGCCACCCGATCAGCCCGGCCGACAGGTTGACGGCCGTCTGGAAACCGACCGTCAGGAAACTCACCGGAATCAGTGGCCAACCCCAGCGTTCCAGCTTGTCGCGGGCTTTGCTGGCCCCTTCGCCGGTCATCCGCTTGGCCCAGGCGGAGCGCAGCACGCCCGCCCGCACGCCGCGCCCCAGCCAGTAGGTGCACTGGGAGCGCAGCGCAGCCACGCCCGTCAGGAAAATGAACGCGACCGTGAATGGTTGATCCAAGACCCATTCCATCACCCGCCCACCTTACCCGACGCCCGTGGCCGATGCCGTCCGTTCAGCCCAGCGGGCGCCACCCGGCGTGGTGCACGGGGGCTATGTCGCGGCTCGTGTGAGGCGAGCCGGGGCGGGCCGCTAAGCTCTTCGGGTGTCATCGATCCCCGAGACGGCCCCGTTCCAGGTCAATCTCCGCGGCGTGGTGGACCTGCTTGGCCGCCACATCTATTCCGGACCCAGGATCTATCTGCGTGAACTGCTCCAAAACGGGGTTGACGCCATCACCGCGCGGCGCGAATGGGAGCCGGACCATCCCGGCACGGCTGCCTGGTCCATCCGGGTGACACCGCTGACCGCCGCGACCGGCGAGTTCACCATCAGCGACGACGGGATTGGCCTGACCCGCGCCGAGGCAACCGAACTGCTCTCGACCGTCGGGGCGACCTCCAAGCGAGACATCCTGGACTTCCCGCGCCAAGATTACTTAGGCCAATTCGGGATCGGTTTGCTGAGTTGCTTCATGGTCGCGGACGAGATCAGGGTCGTGACCCAATCAGCCAAGGGCGGGCCGGCCGTGGAGTGGCTCGGGTCCGCCAGCGGCACCTTCTTGGTCCAGGAACTGACCCGCCCGGTGCCGGTCGGTACCTCCGTCCACCTCCGGCCCCGGTTCGACGGGGCGGAGCTACTGAGCCCCGCAGCGGTCGCAGAATTGGCTGACCAGTTTGGGCGGTATCTGCCGACAACGCTGCTGGTGGGCGCCGGCGGCGGAGCCGCCATCAACCAGGCCGCCGTCTTTGCCGAGCCGAAACCGGACCGCGCGGCGGCTGTCCGGTTCGGTGCGGAAATGCTGGGCGCACCGCCCCTCGACTGGTTCCCCCTGAGCTGTCCTGGGACCGGCTCAACCGGGATTGCTTATGTGCTGCCGTTCTCCCCGCCGCCTGGCGCCCGCCAGGCCTCGACTCTGTACCTCGGCCGCATGCTGGTCTCGACGCGCTTGGACGCGCTCTTGCCGGACTGGGCCTTTTTTGTGCGGGCCTGCGTCAACTCGACCGGTTTGACGCCCACCGCCAGCCGGGAGGCGATCGTCGAAGACGTCGCCTTGGAAGTCACCCGCCAAGCGTTTGGCCAAACCATTCGGGATTGGTTGGCGCGTCTCGCCAAAGACCAGCCTTACCTGCTGGAACGCTTCTTGGCGGTCCATGAGCAAGCGATCAAACAAATGGTGGCCTATGATGACGCCCTGGCCCGCTTGATGACCGGGCATCTGAGCTTGGAGACGTCAATTGGGCGGCGGCGCATCAGCCAGTTGGTCAAGGCGAACAGCAAACTCCGCTACGCGGCCACGGTCGACGAATACCGGCAGGTGGTGGCTATTTCCGCAGACAACGGCGTGATCATCAACGGCGGCTACCTGTGGGATGCGGCGTTGGCCCGCTCGCTGGCCGATCTCTACGGCACCGAGATTGAACTGATCGACGTGCTCAGCGAATTGGACCAGCTTGACCCGCCGCCACCGGCAGACCAGGGCGCCGCGAACGCCTTGGCGGAACGCGCCAGCGCTGCCCTGGCCGGGCGCGACTGCGAGGTTGTTACCCGCGTGATCGGCGACGGGACGCAGGTGGCGCTGTTCGTGGCGGACCCGGAGTTGTTCCGGCGCCTCGACCGGGCTCGCTCCAGCGACGCCTCCGGCCCGCTGTGGCGCGAACTGCTTGGCCAAGCCGAGTCGGCGATAGACGCCAGCCCACTGGGCAAGACCCACCGCGCCCGCTCCCGGCTGTGCCTGAACTGGCTCAACCGCCTGGTGCGCACCTTGGCGGCGCTGGAGGATACGACCGTGTTCGACCGTTGCATCCAACTCCTTTACGCTCAGGCGCAGTTGGCCAGCCACCGTCCGCTGGCCCCAGCAGACCGCAAACTGCTCGACTCCGCGTTGAGCGACCTTGTGGCGCTCAGCGTCGGGGTATCCGACTCGCCCACTTTCGCCGGCCCAGGCCAGTCCACGGCCCCAGACCAGGAGGACTTCACAGATGACGGCCACACCTGACCACTCCACCATCCAAGCGCTGCTCGGCCAGATCGATGAGACACCGCCCGGCCCGGAGGAGTTTGCCCTGACCAGACGGGCGGTCGAACTGGCCCAAGCGGCCGGGGACGAAGAACTGGAGTATCGCGCGCGGATGCGGCTGACGGCATCGGCCTCCCATAACGGCGACGCTGCCACCGAACTGTCAAGCTTCGCGTGGTGCCTCGCCAAACACGACGCCGACCCGGCGCGCTTCCCCGCCGAGGTTGATGGCGCCCCCGACTTGCTGTGGCAATACAAGTGGCTGCCGCCGGTCCTCGACCGGTCGGCGTCCTTTTCGCTGGAGCAGACGGAGGCGCTGATAGACGACATGGAGGAGCACTACCGGCGCGCGGGTGTGGGCCTGAGCGCAGTGATCGCCGAACGGTTCGCGCACGCTTGGATAACGGGCCGCACCGCCGAAGCGCTGGCTCTGCGGGCGCGCCTGATAGCCACCGCCCGCGACGATCATTCGGATTGCGAGGCCTGCTCGCTGGCCAAGTTGGCGGATTTTGCCGTTGAAAACCGCGAATACGGCAAGGCCCTCAAACTGATCGACCGGATTATCGAGGAAGGTTTGGCGTGCGTCACCGAACCGGCCTACGCCTTATCGGTGGCGTTGATGCCGATGCTCCACGCCGGACGCTTCGAGGACGCCAAAGCCGCCCACGCGCGCAGTTATCGCCTGGCGCGGGCCCACCCAGATTCAGTGGGCACGCTCGCCAATAACCTGATCTTCTGCGCCATCACCGGCAATCAGGCCCGCGCCCTGCGGCTAGCGGAACGCCATCTGACCACCATCGCCAAAGATGCCCTCAACGACGAGGGCCGGCTCTGGCTGCTCGTGGCCCTCGGCATCACGTTCGATTCCCTAGAGCGGGCCAGCCAGGGCCACGTCGGCGTGCGCGGCTCCGACCGGCCTGAGGTGGGCGCCGCCTTGGGGCTGGAAGCGGACATGGCGGCTGGGCGGGTGTGGACGGCATCGGCCTTGGGGGCGAAGGTGTGGGCGGCCGTGGACCAATTGGCCGGCGCCTTCGACGCCCGCAACGGCAACAGCTACATCTCCGGGCAGGTCGCGGTCAAGCGGGCGCACCTGGACCAGCCCTACGACCTGCCGCTGGAGGCCGAAGTCTTCCTCCCGCCGCTGCCGCCCGCCGCCGCGCCGAGCGATGCGCTCGGGCTGTTGGAGCTCGCGTATTCCGCTGACACGGCGGAGGCGGAGGTGGGCTACGCGCGGCGGGTTTTGGAGTTGACGGCCGGTACCTCGCCCGATGCCGCGCCCCCCGACCCAGCCACGGCCCCCGCGCCTCGGTGGGCTGAGGCGGGGACGGCCGACGATCTGCGCCTGGGCGCGCGCCGTGCGTTGATCGCCGGTCTGGTGGCACAGGATTTGCTCGACGAGGCCGGCGCGGCCTTGGCCGACCTCCTGGCGGACCTGCATGCACTTGGGCGCAAAACGGAGGCGGCAGCCGAAGCACCGGCGGGGCTGGCGTTGTACGGCGCCGGCGACACTAGAGCCCTCCAGTTGGCGTTGGCGCAGGCGGAGGCGCTGGGGTCGCCCGGCCACAGCATAGCCCGCATGGCCTTCAGCCTGGCGAACCAGTGGCTTGCGGCAGACAACGAACAGGCGCCGGACCAGGAACCGGACCAGGACCGCTCTGCGGCGATTGCGCGCCTGGTGAGCCTAGCCATAGCGCAGGCCCGGCCTGGCTCTATAACCCATGTCGGGGCGCGAGTGCTCCAGACTCACATGAACGTGATGGCTGCCACAACCGGCCCGGACACCGATTCAGACACAGACCCACGCCACGCGGCGGACCGCGAGGTGGCGCTCGCGGCTGTGAATAGTTTCTTGACGGAGGACCTGCCCGGCGGGACCCGGGCGTCACTCCTCAACTGGCGCGCCCGGTTGCTGGCGAATCTGGGCCGGTTCGCCGAAGGGGCCGCCGCCGCCGATGAAGCCACCGCGCTCAACACACGGCTCGGCTTGACCCGCCAGGCGGCCGAGGCGGCCGAACTCGCCGGGCAGATGCTGCATGACTCCGGCGACTTGACCGCCGCCGCAGCGCGGTTCCGCCACGCCATCCGGAGCGTCGAACTGGAGGGCGGCTACGCCGCCGGGACCCGGTTCGCTCTGGCCCGCGTCTTGTTTGAGATGGAACAGACTTGGCAGGCAGTCGAAGCGTTCACCGAGGTGGCGGAGTTCGAAGAGGCGAACGGGGCGCCGGCGCACGCCCTCGCGGACACCTACGAGTATCTCGGGCGGGCCGCGCACTACGATGGCGAACCCAACGACGCCCTGCGGCACTGGGAGCACGCCGCCGACTTGTGGGCTAGCGCCGACCACCCCGAGGGGACGGCCCGCTGCTATTGGCGTCAGGGCAACCTGCTCCGCGGCCATCAGCAGTTCGAATCCGCCGTCATGTGCCTTGACCAGGCATTCGACGTGCTTGAAGCGGCCCAGTGGCGCGAGCACGAGCCGCTGCGCGACTTGGCGATCGGCGTCCTGGAAGCCCGCGCCATGGCGAAAGGCTGGCGCGCTGACGAGTCTGCGTTGGAGGACCTGGCCGCCGCCCGGCAGGTCGCCCTGGAGGGCGATGCCGTCTGGCGGGCCGCCGATCTGTTGGACACCCGAGCGCGGGTGCTGATGGGTTTGGAGCGTCCCCGCGAGGCCGTGTCCCAGTTCCTTGAAGCGGCCGATGCCTACCGGGCGGCCGATGATCCGATCGCGGGCAGCTCGGCCGAGTTCTCGGCCGCCAAGGTTACCTCCGGCTCGCTCAGCCGCGACCGAGATGCCCGGGTCCTGGCCGAAGCCGCCCTCGCGGCGCTGCCGGCGCCCAGCGACCCTGACGCAGCTTCCCTGGCTGAAGCCATCAAATCATTCCTCGATGACCTCACCTGACCCGTACCGGCCCTACCGACTGCGCGCGGTGGCGCGCGGGGGGCGCCCACCGGGTTTGCGCTTCTCACGCACCCGCACCGAGATGTGGATCGGGGTCCCGGTGAAGTCGAACGATTCGCGGAGCGAACGCTCCAGGAACCGGCGGTAGGGCGCCTCAATAAAACCTGAGGCGAACACCACAAAATGCGGCGGCCGGGCCGAGGCCTGGGTCACGAACAAGATGCGCGGCTGCTTGCCGGAACGCACCGGGTGAGGTTTGGCGGCCACGGTCTCGCCAAAGAACGCGTTGAGGCGTCCTGTAGGAATGCGTTGGTCCCAACCCGCCAGCGCCGTATCCAGCGCACCGGCTAGCCGGTCCAGGCGCCGTCCGGTCAAGGCCGAGATGTTGACCCGGGGCGCCCAGTCCCAAGGCGCCAGTTCAGCGGTGACCGCCCGCTCCAGATAGACCCGCCGGTCGGGGTCCATCAGATCCCATTTGTTGAAAGCGATCACCAACGCCCGGCCCGCTTCCGAGACCATTTGCAAAATCCTCACATCTTGTTCGGCTAACTCCTCGGACGAGTCGATCAGGACTACAGCCACCTCCGCCCGCTCCAACGCGGCCTCCGTGCGCAACGACGCATAGAAATCAGCCCCCGCCGTGCGCCTGATGCGGCGCCTGATCCCAGCCGTGTCCACAAACCGCCAGGCCCGGCCAGCCAATTCGATCAACTCATCCACCGGGTCGCGGGTTGTTCCAGCCACCGCGTCCACCACCGCCCGTTCGGCCCCCGCCAGCTTGTTGAGCAGCGACGACTTGCCCACATTGGGCCGGCCCAACAAGGCGACGCGACGCGTGCCCAGCGCATCACTCAAATCCGCCGCAGCCGCCTGGGCTTGTTCTAGAGCCGCCATCGCACCATCCAACAGTTCACCCATGCCGCGCCCGTGAAGTGCCGAAACAGCGTACGGCTGGCCTAAGCCCAACGACCAAAGCGTTGTCGCGTCCGCTTCGGCCCGCGCGCCATCGACCTTGTTGGCCGCCAACACCGCCGGTTTACCCATCCGGCGCAGCAAGCGCACCAGCGCCTCGTCCGTGTCGGTGATCCCCACAGACGCGTCAACCACCAGCACGGCAGCATCCGCTAGGTCGATGGCGACCTCCGCCTGTTCCGCCACCCGCGCCGCCAGCCCCGGCGCATCGATCTCCCAACCACCCGTATCAACCACGGTGAAATGCCGCCCCGCCCATTCGGCCGGGTAGGACACGCGGTCACGCGTCACCCCCGGCTGGTCTTGGACCACGGCCGCCCGGCGGCCCAGCACCCGGTTGACCAGGGTTGACTTGCCCACATTGGGGCGCCCCACAATGGCCAGCGACCCGATGGAACGTTCAGCCGGTGCTTGCTTGTTCGCCGCGCCGTCCAACAGGCGGGTGTCTTCTTCTTCAAGCTGGTAGGCGTCCAGCGCTAAGCGCAGTGCCTCAGTGTTGTCAACCAACGGTTCCCTTTCCACTGTCGCCTGGCAGTTCAATTCCGCTGGCGGCGACAGCCGCCTCGACTTGGTCGGCCAGCGCCTGGCGAATCTGTTCCAACGCAGCCGCTATCTGATCGTGGCGCGGCACGCCGCCAGCCAGGTCCAACTGCAACGGCGGCCCGAACTCGATATATAGTTTCCGCCGCGGCGGCGGGAACTTCGAGGCCGCCTCACCTCGGCGCCGCGTGCCCAGACACGCGAACGGGATCACCGGTGCGCCCGAGTTGACCGCCAGCCACGCGACCCCGGCCTTGATCTCTTCCATGCGGCCATTGCCGCGGCTCCCCTCCGGGAAAACCCCGACCAGTTGGCCGCGTTCCAGTAGTTCCAGGCAGGTGCGCAGCGCCTGCCTGCCGCCCGCCGCGCTGACCGGCACCTGACCCGCTGCGCGCAGGATCGCGCCGCCCAGCCCCTGACCCAATGAGAACTTCATAATGAAGTGGACCCCGCGCGGGGCCGCGCCCAACACCACCGGGCCGTCAACCAGCCCCGTGTGGTTGCCGGCCAGGATGGCCGGTCCCCGCCGTGGCACGTTGGCCCGTCCAACCACCTTGGTCCGTAGATACACATGATCGCAGATAAACGCGACAACATGCGCCCATGCCGCCTGCCATCGCTGCGGCACCCGCTGCGGGTCTTTGGTTCGGTTCATGAGACTGGCACCAGGGCCAGGACGGCCTGGACCGTCTGCTCAATGTCGAGTTCGCTCGAATCGATCGGCGTGACGCCCGGCGGGGCGGTCATAAACTCCGCCACGGTCGAATCATCGCGGTCGCGGCGGTGCACCTCATCTTCGGTGGCGGCCAACGCCGCCGCGTCAGCCTGACCCAACTGATCCAAGGCCCGGCGCGTCAGGCGCACCTGAGGTGAGGCGGTCAAGAGAACCCGGACGTCGGCATCGGGCGCTACAACGGTTGTAATATCGCGGCCCTCCACCACGATCCCGGCCGCGCGGTGCTCCGCCACGATCTGTTGCTGCAACGCCACCAACACGTGCCGGACGGGGATCACTGTCGAGACGCGGGAGACCAACGCGCTGACAAAACTGGTGCGAATGAGTTCGCTGATGTCCTCATCCCCGAGGTAGATGCGCTGGTCACCGGGGTCAAGCGGGACCTTGAGCGGCATGGTGCGCACCAGCTGCGGCAACACCTCCGGGCGGTCCAAGGCGCCGGCCCGCTCGGCCCACACGGCGGCGGCCCGGTACATCGCACCAGTGTCCAGGTAGGCCCATCCGGCCCGCTTCGCAATGGTCTTCGCCACCGTCGACTTGCCGGACCCAGACGGCCCATCAATCGCAATCACGGTCATACCAAAACCCTCCAACCGGCTCGCTCAAGATTTGCCGCCAGGGCTCTACCCTCGCCGCTCGCCACCGCAATCGCAGCCAAGCCGACGAGTTGGCCCGCACCGTGCTCCAACGCCAAATCCTCCAAATTGACACCCCACTGGCCCATCTCCTGGAACAGCCGCCCCAGTTCGCCCGGCCGGTCCGGCACCAACACCCGCACCACATCAAAGCTGCGTGGCGCCCCACCGTGTTTACCGGGGATGCGCGCCGCGCCCCGCCCGCCACTGGCGATCAAGTCACTCAATTCCACCAGCGCCCGGCCCAGCGTGGCGCCCGCCACACCGAGTTCCAAAGCGACGATGGCGCGCTCCAAGTCCGCCCGCACCTCGCGTAGCACGCCGGCGATAGCCGGACCGTTACCGGCCAGGATCGCAGCCCACAGGTTCGGGTCAGAGCGGGCGATCCGCGTCATGTCCCGCAAGCCCTGGCCCGCCAGGTCCAGGGCGGCCGCCGGGGCTTCAGCCAGCCGCGCCGCCGTCAGACTGGACAGAATCTGCGGGACGTGGCTGACCAGGGCCACGGCCGCATCATGGGCTGCCGCATCGAGGTACGCCGGGTGGCTGCCGAGGTCAGCGGCCAGCGCACGGACCGCGAGGCCCGCCGCCGGGCTGGTCTCCGGTGCGGCGACAATCACCCAAGGGCGCCCCACGAACAGGTCAGCGCTGGCCGCCGCCGGCCCGGCTTGCTCCTTGCCCGCCATGGGATGCGATCCGACGTAACGGGCGAGATCCGCCTCCTTGGCGCGCAACTCAGCCAAGACCACCGCCTTGACCGAGGCCACATCCGTCACAGTGGCTTGCCTAAAGCGGTCCAAGGCGGCGGCGGTGACCTCCGCCGCCACATCCGGCGGCACCGCAACCACCACAATGGTCGGGGCGGGGGCCGGTGCCTTGGCGCCGAGCGCCCTGCCCGCACCGATTTGTTCTGCGACGGCCAGTGCTGTCGGGGATGGGTCCTCCAGGGACACATCAACCCCGAGCGAACGCAGTCCCAGGCCGACCGAGGCCCCGATCAGCCCCGTCCCAATGATGTGGACCGGCCCAACCGTCGCCGCGTGCGGCGCCGGTGCGTCCCGGCGGCGCCCACTCACGCCCCGGCCGCCTTCCTCAGCGAACCGACCTCAGTCACACTGAGCACCCTGGTCCGCCCCGGTTTGAGATCACCCAGCGCAATTGGGCCGATCCGCGTGCGGACCAGCCGCACCACCGGGTAGCCCAGGGCCTCGAGCATCCGGCGCACCACACGGTTGCGGCCCGAATGCAAGACCAATTCAAGCTGCGCCAAGCCGGGGATCGCGTCGATCAGGCGGTAACCGTCAACTGCGGCGGCGCCATCGTCCAACGGGACACCCTCACGCAACCGGGTGCCCAACGAACGCGGCACCTTGCCCTCCACCGTCACCAGATACGTCTTGGGGACCGCCGCGCCGGGATGGGTCAGGGCGTTGGCGAGGTCGCCATCGTTCGTCAGGAAAATCAACCCTTCCGAATCAATGTCGAGGCGGCCGACGTGGAAGAGCCGCTCGGGCCGGCGCGCCACATATTCAGCGAGGGTGGGCCGCCCGGCCGGGTCCTCCATGGTGGAAACGACCCCCGGCGGCTTGTGCAACGCCAGGGTGACCTTGGCCGGGTCGGTGGTGATCGGCAGGCCATCGACCTCAATGCGGCGGCGCGCCGCGTCCACCCGGGTGCCCAGTTCGCGCACCCGCACCCCGTCAACCGTGACCCGGCCGGCCTGGATCATTCCTTCCGCGCCGCGCCGCGACGCCAAGCCCGCCTCCGCCAACACCTTCTGCAACCGGACCCCGTCCGGATCATGCGGCGCGCGCGGGACGGCGCGCCCGCGCCCCCGATTCGCTGAAGTTGGATTTGGCACGCAGGCAAGCTTATTCGACGTTCGCCCTCCCGTCCGCCACGGGCCTGGGCCCCGGCTCAGCCCACCTGCTCCTTGATCTCCTCCAGGTCAGCGCCACGCGGCAGATACGGTTCGAGCGGTTCCAGTTCGCGCAGCGAACCAAACCCCATCCGTTCCAAGAACAGGTCGGTGGTCGCATACAACACGGCGCCGGACACTTCCTCCACGCCGACCTCTTCAACCAGGCCGCGGCTGGTCAAAGTACGCATCACCGAATCGACGCTGACGCCCCGCACCGCCGAGATCCGCGCCCGCGTGACCGGACCCTTGTAAGCCACGATCGCCAGGGTCTCGAGCGCAGCCGCCGTCAGCTTCGCCGTCGCCCCGTCCCGCACAAACCGCTCGACCACCGCCGCGTGCGCCGGGTGCGAATAGATCCGCCACCCGCCCGCCACCTCGCGCAGTTCAAAACCCCGCAGCCGCGCCCCCGCCGCCCCGCGATACTCCGCCGCGAGCGCCACCAGGGCACGGTGGGCTTCTTCGACGGGCACCCCGACCGCAATCGCCAAGTCAGTGGTCGATGCCGGCCGGTCCACCACCATCAGCACCGCCTCCAACGCTGCACTTACGTTATCAGCCACCGAATTCCTCCGATATCTCTAACTCCCGGTCCTGGCCGGTCCACGCAATAGTCAGTTCACCCAGCGCCTCCGGTTGGGTAAAAGACACCAAGCCCGTCCTAAACATCTCCAGCAGCGCTAGAAAACGGGCGACAATTACGGGCAGTGACCCGGCGGCATCGTGCACCAAAGCCCTGAAAGTGGTCTGTCCGGCTACCGCCAAACGCTGGGCTATGCTCCTCGCCTGCTCCGCGACCGAAACCGCCGGGGCATGCAAATGCGAGGTTGGGATGGTGGGCGCCAGGCGGGGCCGGCCCAGCACCTCAGCGGCGAGCGCCGCCAACGTGTCCGGCTCCACCGACCAGATCAACTCCGGCAACAGCCGCGCGAACTGCGGTTCTAGGCTGGCTGCGCGCGGATGGTAACGCGACTGGGCCGCCAGGCGCGCCTCCAAGGTCTTGGCCGCGCGCTTGAACGCGCGGTATTCGAGCAGACGCGCAAACAACAGATCGCGGGCCTCCAACAGTTCCAGATCCTCGGATTCGGCAATCCCGCCCGGCAACAACATGGCTGCCTTGAGGTCCAGCAAGGTGGCTGCAACCACCAGGAACTCCGACGTGCGGGACAACTCCCACGCTTCGCCGAGCGCACCGATGTACTGGATGAACTCGTCCGTCACCTGCGCCAACGCGATCTCGGTGACATCTAGGCGGTGCTTTGCGATAAGCGAGATCAGCAGATCGAACGGACCGGTGAAGTTGTCCAGGGTGACGTGGAAGGCGTCATCCGTACCGTCGGTAGCCGGGCGCGGCGCAACCGGGCTGAGCAGCAGGGAATCCGGCGCTGGGGTTTGACTAGGCGGCATCGCCCCGCGCGATCAACTCCCGTGCCAACGCCCGGTAGGATTCGGCGCCGGCGTGGCCCGGAGCGAACGTGAGGATCGACTGGGCCGCCACCGACGAATCCGGGAACTTCACCGTCCGGGCGATCACCGTCGCAAAGACCTGATGGCCGAACGCCTCGTGGACCCGTTGGAGCACTTCACGCGAATGGAGCGTCCGGGTGTCAACCATGGTCGCCAGGATCCCGTCGATCTTGAGCCGGGGGTTGAGCCGGTCAGCGACTTTGGCGATCGTTTCAACCAGGAGCGCTACGCCGCGCAGCGCAAAATACTCCGTTTCCAACGGGATGATCACACCGTGGGCCGCCGTCAGCGCATTGACCGTCAACAGTCCCAGCGACGGTTGGCAGTCGATCAGGATCACGTCATAGGCGTCCGCCACCGGCCGCAACATGCGTGCCAGAGTGGTCTCGCGCGCAACTTCCCCCACCAACTGCACCTCAGCCGCGCTCAAATCGATGTTGGCCGGGACCAGGTCGAGGTCCGCCAGCCCCGATGGCCTAATCACATCCGACACACTGACCGAGGAGCGCATCAGCGCGTCATAAACCGTCAGGTCGCTCTCCTTGGTGGTTGCCCCCAGCGCCACCGTCGCGGCTCCCTGCGGGTCGAAGTCCACCACCAACACTTTGCGGCCGTACAGCGCGAGCGCTGCGCCCAGGTTGACAGCCGTCGTGGTCTTACCGACCCCGCCTTTTTGGTTGCACAGCGCGATCAACCGCGCAGGGCCGTGTCCTTCCAACACGGGAGGGACTGGGAAGTCCTGGGCTGCATCCGCCTCACTCACCGGTTCATCGTATCCGGCCGGGCGTCCCGCCCGCCTCAGGCGCCCCGGCGTGCCCTCACCCCTGGCTGCGGCGCCGGCCCACAATGAAGCCCACGCCCCAACTCACATGGATCACGAGGACCGCCCACGCCAGGCGGAGCCGGCTGCCGAACCGGAGACCGTGGCCCTGGGTGATCGCGGCCAATGTCACACCCAGGACGTAGGCCAATGGCACTCCCAGGAGCCACCACATCCAGGTGATCCCCAGGGCGCCTCCGGCCAGGGCCCCGGCCAGGGTGGCGAACAGCACTGTGACCAGGAACGGCGGCATCAGGTAGCGCCAGGATGTGGTTTGCGCGTGGGCGGCGATCACGCGGCGGCGCCAACTGCCGGTGCGGTAGAACGCGCTCGCCAGGTCGCGGACCGTGCCTGGGGCGCGGCGCGGCAACGCCAAGGCTGGGTCCAACCAGACCATGCCGCCCGCTTTGCGCACGCGGTGTTGCAACTCCCAGTCCTGGGCGCCCTGATAGGAAGAGTCCAGGCCGCCCGCGCGCTCGAAGGCCGCACGGCGGATCGCGACCATCTGGACCGAGTCCACCGGGCCGCGGCTCGCCCCGAGGCGCGAGGGGCGCGGTCCCACACCGATCGACAAGTTCAGTGCCCGGGAGATGGCTGACTCGGCGGAGCCGAGCCCAATCGCGACCGAGGCCCCGCCTACGACATCGGCGCCGGTCACCTCCATGGCGCCGACTGCGAGCTTGAGACGGTCTGTCCAGTGCCCTCTGGCGCTGCGCACCTGCGAGACGATCGGATAGGACGCGGCGAAGGCTGCGGCGTTGACCAGGCCTGCCACCGAGTCTTCTTTGGCGTGGACCACCACCACGTTGCTCGCCAAGTCCGCCACCGCTTCGAGCGGGTCCGGCCTGGCCGGATGGTCTTTGCGTTCCGGCGCCGCCACGAGGATCTCGAAGGTTCCTGGGTACGGATGTACCAGTAGATCAGTCACCATCAGCGCTGCCGCCGCAGCGTCATTGCCCAACACGATCAGGCTGACCGGCGGCCAGTCCTGCCGTCCGCCGTCCTCAGCGCCCACTTCAGGCGCCGGCGCCGGGCCGGCCGAAGCGTCTGGGTCTACCACACGTACAAGATTAGGGGACGCGAAGTCCCGAAAATCAGGCCGTTCCCCATTTGCCGATGCCGCGCCCGCCCCCGCAGGTCCTCCGCGCGGCTCACGCATCCCCGCGCGGTCGCAGCTTAGGATAGCTCAGATGGCTAGAGACGATCAGCCCCGCCGCACCGCCGGGCCGAAGCGCCCGCTCAAGGCGAACGGCACTGAGGCGGCCCCCAGCGCCATGGCGCCGCCGCCTCGCACGCCACGGCGCGTCAGCGCTCGGCCCTTGCCTACTCCGGGCGAGCCACCGCCCCAGCCCCTCCCCCGCTTCGAGCCGGTCCCGCTGCCCGATCCCGCACGCCGCACCGCCCGCCCCGCCAGCCCCTGGCGCGCCACGGCACCACCCGCCGATCCGGCCCACCCGCCGCTAAGGCGCACGGCCGGGCCGGCGCCGCGGGTCTATGCCACGCCGAGCCGACCCCCCGGCAGCGGCCG
>JAITJY010000313.1 GCA_031278675.1 Bifidobacteriaceae bacterium | reverse complement strand
GCGGGGCCGGGCAAGACGGTCGCGGTGGTCGGCGACGGCGCCGTCGGACTGTTGGGCGTGCTGGCCGCCAAACAACTTGGCGCCGAGCGGGTGATCGCGATGAGCCGCCACCCCGAGCGGCAGGCGCTGGCCGAGCGTTTCGGGGCGGACGTCATCGTGCAAGAAAGAGGGGACGATGGTGTCTCCCGGATCAAGGCTCTGACCGGCGGCCTTGGTGCGCACTCGGTGATCGAGGCGGTCGGCACCCAGGAGTCGATGGAGCAGGCCATCCACTCCTGTCGGCCCGGCGGGCACGTCGGCTATGTGGGGGTCGCCCACCAAGTCGAGCTGGGCGGGCTGGACCTGTTCTTCGCCGGCGTCCACCTGCACGGCGGCCCCGCCCCGGTGCGCCAATACCTGCCGGACCTGATCCGCCTGATCTGGGAACGGCAGATCAACCCCGGATTGGTGTTCGACCTGACCCTGCCCCTGGAAGACGCCCCCGAAGCCTACCGGGCGATGGACCAGCGCCGCGCCGTCAAAGTCCTGCTCCAACCCTGAGGAAAGGACACGTCCATGAACGCGGAACCCGAGGTCTTCCCGCGTGGCGGGGACGCCTCGAGCTCCAGCTAGGTCGGCCAGACCGACCAACAGTTGCGGGCGTCGGGCTGCGACGGCGCCGATTGGCGCCCGGCGACGCGGCTCGCCGCCGACGCGTCCGCCAACCAGCTACGCCGCTGGATCGAGTCCTCGACCGGGTGAGCCCGTCCGGTGGTCCCCGACCGGTGGTGCACACCGAACTAGAAACCGGGGAGGCGGCGGTTACCGAGACGGCGTTTACCGAGACGGCGTTTAGGCTGTAAGGATGTCTTCGGCTTGGGCGCGGGTCAAAGCCGTCGCGGATCGGCGCGGCGGCGTCTACTCGCTGGTGGCTCTGCGGGGCGGGGAAGTGGTGGCGGAGTGGCGGCGCGGCTGCGCGCCGGACTCGCTGTTCTATTGTTTCTCGGCGACCAAACCGGTCACGGCGATGGCGGTTCACCTGTTGGCGGAGCGGGGCCAGCTTGACTTGGACCGGCCCATCGCGGCCTATTGGCCGCGCTACGCGCAGCGCGGTAAGGCGGGAATCACTGCGCGCCAGGTCCTGACGCACCGGGCCGGGGTCCCGGTCTCCTTCGGGCATCCGGCGATTGACCTGGCTCTGACCGGTAACTGGGATTGGTCGGTTCGGGCGGCTGAGCGGGTGCGCCCACGCTACGTCCCCGGACAAGTGGTCGCGTATCACGTCGTGAGCTTCGGCTTCATCCTGGGCGAGTTGATCCAGCGGGTGTCGGGCCGCCCCGTGGAGCAGTTCGTGGCGGAGGAACTGTTCGAGCCTTTGGCCATGGACGCCTTCCTGCGCCTGCCCGCCGCCGAGTTCGGCCGCGCCGTCCCCGTGCGTAGCCGCGGCGGCAACGTGGTCAGCCCGCTGTTCGTCAATCATCCGGCGTTTCGTGGCGCGGTCGCGCCCGCCGCGTCGATGCACACCACGGCTCGTTCCCTGGCTGCGTTCTATCAGATGTTGTTGCGCGGCGGGGTCGCCCCAGATGGGCGCCGCCTGTTCGAGCCGTCCACCGTCGAGGCCGCCTTGACGGTCAGCGCCGGCGGCCCGGTGGACCGCACCCTCCACCAGCGCCAACGCTACGGTCAGGGGTTTCAGTTGGGCGGACTACCTGGGGTGGTGCGCGGCATCGGCACCGTCTCGCCGCCCAGCGCCTTTGGCCACAACGGCTCGGCGGTCTGCGGCGCCTGGGCCGAGCCGGACCGCAACTTGGTCTTCGTCTATCTCTCGAACACGACGCAACTTATCCGCCCCGGCTTGCGTTTCGCTGCCGCCCTGTCCGATGCCGTCTGGTCCGCTTTCGCTGCCCCGTAATTCCCAGCCACCCGGCCGCGCGTGCACGGCTGCACGTTAAGGCGTGATTGGCTCCAGCATCTGTGGACGGGCTAGCCTTACCGGGTGCATGGCGAATACAAAACACCTGGTGGAAAGCTGGTTTCTGTTGAGGTCGAGGCGCGAGACGGGAAGCTCGCGGCGCTCAAGCTGGCCGGAGACTTCTTTTTGGAGCCGGATTCGGCGCTGGACCGCATTGAGGCGTCCCTGGCGGGCGCCCCGGCCGGTGAGGCCGCCGCCAATCTCGCTGAGCGCGTCAAGCGGGCGCTTGAACCAACGGACACGCTGGTCGGGTTCGACGCGGCGGCGGTCGCGATCGCCGTGAGGCGCGCTTTGGGCAAATCCTCAACGTGGGCTGACCATACGTTCACGTTGATCCGGGACGAGCCGCGGGACGCCTACACGCAGATGGCGTTGGACCAGGTCTATGCGGAAGAACTGGCGGCAGGCCGGCGCGGACCCACCTTGCGGATTTGGGAGTGGGCCTCGAACGCGGTGATCATCGGCTCGTACCAGTCGTGGGCCAACGAGGTCGATCACGCCGGCGCCGCCCGCCATGACGTGACGGTGGTGCGGCGGGTCTCGGGCGGCGGAGCGATGTTTGTTGAGCCGGGCAACACCATCACCTATTCCCTGGTGGTGCCCGAATCGTTGGTTGATGGGATGAGTTTTGTGGATTCGTATGCATTCTTGGACGCGTGGTGTGTGGGCGCGCTCCGGTCGCTCGGGATAGACGCGAGTTATCTGCCGATCAATGACATCGCTAGCCCAGCCGGCAAGATTGCCGGCGCTGCGCAGAAACGGTTCGCCGACGGCGCTGTCCTCCACCACGTCACCATGGCCTACGACATCGACGCCGCCAAAATGCTTGAAGTGTTGCGCATTGGCCGCGAAAAACTGTCCGACAAAGGAACCAAATCGGCCGCGAAACGCGTCGACCCGCTCCGGTCACAAACCGGCCTTAGCCGCCAGGCCATAATCGAGGCATTTATCGCCCATTTCGCTGCTCTTCACGGTCTGACGTATTCGGCGCCAACCCCGGAGGAATTGGCACGCGCCGCTGAGTTGGTTGCGACCAAATTCGCCACGCCGGCCTGGCTCCACCGTGTCCCCTGAAAAGCCGACGGCCCTTGGCGAACTTGGTAGTGACGGCGAGGGCCAGGGCGGGTCCGGGCGGCCCGGCGGACTGCGGCGTCAGAGCCAATCTTCCAAGCTCGCCTTGGTCGCATCGGGGCTGTCGACGTAAAGGTCGTGCTGGCCCCCGGGCACCACCAGGACCTCATAGCCCCGGCAGCCAAAGACCGCTGCCAGTCCGGCGGCACCAGCACGGATGGGTCGGACAGCAACAGCAGCGAGGGAACGGGCGGCGGGGTTGGAGGGGTGAAGTCAGTGAGCTCGGTCGCCAGGTTGTCAAACCAGGACGTGTCGAACAGGGGCCAGAAGCGGGCGATTTCTTCGATGATGACCCGGCTGCGGCCGAATCGGCCAGCGTGTAGCGTTCAGCCCGTGGGCTGCGGCCATGCCCCGGCAAATCGACCAACGTGACGGTGTAGCCGTGATCCGCCACCCACGGCGCGAACTCCCGCCAGATGCCGCCGTCAGCGGTGCCGCCGCAAGCATCGCTGACCTAGCCGAACTCGTATACCCGCACAGCGCCGCCCGCCGCCGCGTAGTCCAGCGCGAACCGGTGGGCCGGTGCCGTCCAGTCGTGGTGGGTGGCGACCAGATCCCAGGCGTCGGCGGGGCTTTCCTCAAGGACGCCTCCGTAAAGCTAGATCCACCGATGATCGGCGGAGGGAAGCACCAG
>JAITJY010000263.1 GCA_031278675.1 Bifidobacteriaceae bacterium | reverse complement strand
TGGAGGGCCTGCCGGACGGCTGGGCTACGTTAGTTGGCCAAGGCGGGATTGGCCTGTCCGTGGGCCAACGTCAACGGCTGGCGCTGGCCCGCGCGTTCTACCGCGATGCGCCGTTGGTGATCCTGGATGAACCGACCGCCCACCTGGACCCAGCCACCGAACAAGCCATCCTCGAATCGATTGCGCGCCTCCACGCCGCCGGCAAGACAGTGCTCCTGGTAGCCCACCGCCCCACGCTGGTCCGCCAAGCACACACGGCCGTACCAGTGCATTCGACCGCCTTAGCCTCGGTCCACCGATCCTCGCCTAGTGCGCCGCCCCATCCAGGCCCGCTGGACGCCCCTGACCAGCTCAGCAAGCCACCAGGTAGGCATCACCGGCCAGGAACGCCCAGCGCACCCGTCGGGTACCGCTCGCTACGGCGATCATTGGCGCATCCAGGCTTAGCGGAGGCCGACTCATGAGGCCCCGCCGGTTGCGACCGCTGCGGCGAGCCGTGGGGCTGACCGGGTTGAAGACCGGACAGCTCATCGCTGCTGTGTTCTTTGGCGCCCTGACCCAGGCCGCCTCGGTGGCCCTGGCCGGAGTCTCCGCCTGGTTGATTGTCCGTGCGGCCCAGATGCCGCCGGTCCTCGCACTCCAGGTCGCAGTTGTCGGGGTGCGGGCCTTCGGGATCACCCGTGGAGTTTCCCGCTACGTTGAGCGGCTCACCGCGCACCAAGTGGCGCTCAGCGGGATGACCGAACTGCGGGTCCGGCTCTACGAACGGATGGCCGCCGGGACGGGCACAGCGACCGCCGCCCTCAAACGCGGCGACGTGCTGGCCCGGATCGGCTCCGACATCGACGATGTCGGTGATCTGGTGGTCCGCGGGATCATCCCCGCCCTGGTGGCCGGTGTGTTGCTGGTCGGTACATCCCTCGCGATCGCCGCCTTCCTGCCGCTCGCCGGTGCCGCAGTGGCGGCGTGCCTCGCGGTGGTCGCGGTGGGTGCGCCCCTGGCCACCTTCCGCGCCGCCCGGATTTCGGAGTTTGCGGCGTCCGCCGCCAGAGCAGAGGTTTCCGCCACAGCGCTGAACATCATTGAAAACGCCTCCGAGTTGCGGGTCGGCGGCCAGATGCCCGCCGCTGAACAGGCGCTGCGCCGCCACGAGAACACCCTCGCCCGCGCGGTCGATGCCGCCGCCCAGCCGTCTGCGGTCGCCAACGCGTTGACGGAGGTCGGGGCCGGGGCCGCCCTGATCGCGACGCTGATCCTGTCCGCCTGGGCTTATGGCACAGGCGCCATCACCGCCACCGAGGTCGGGGTGATTGTCCTGACCCCGCTCGCTGCCTTCGAGGCGGTTGCCGCACTCAGTCCAGCCGCCGCCCAGGTTTACAAATCGCGGGCGGCCGCAACCCGGATCGTTGCCCTAGCCGATGCGGGCCAACCGGAACGGGCGCTGGGGGGTGGAGCGACGGCATCGTCCAACGGGTTGGATGGAAAGCTGGTGGGGCGCGGACTGAGCGTGGGATGGGTCCAAGACCAGCCGGTACTGCGGGGAATTGACCTGGAACTGGCGCCGGGGGAGGTAATTGGGCTGGTCGGGCCCTCAGGGGCGGGCAAGACCACGCTGCTGGCCACGCTCGCCGGGCTGCTTGAACCGCTGGGCGGGTCGGTCACCGTGGACGGGAAGGACCCCGCGCGCCTCGCGTCCCAAGAGCGGGCTGGCGCAGTGGTGTTCATCGCCGAAGATGCTCACATTTTTGCGACCACCGTCTTAGAGAACCTGCGCGTAGCCCAAGGCGATCTGAGCCCCACGCAGGCCGTTGACGTGCTGGAACGAGTGGGCCTGGGGCGGTGGCTGGCCGCTTTGCCGCAGGGCCTCGACACGGCACTGGGCGGGGCGGGGTCAACCGTCTCGGGCGGGGAGCGGCGGCGCTTGCTGCTGGCCCGGGCGCTGGTCAGCCCCGCGCGCTACATCTTGTTGGACGAACCCGGCGAACACCTCGACGCCGCAGACCAGAGCCGACTGACGGCGGAATTGATGACCGCCGCGCGCACAGCGAACCGCGGACTGATGATTGTGTCGCACCAAATCGAAACATTGGCGCCCGCAGACCGTGTCTGGCGTGCCGCTAACGGCGAATTACAGGAATAATCGTAGATGTGAGCCGCGTCCGAAAAGAATCCCCGTTGCTGAGCGCGGTTGTGGCACTGTCGCGCCGGCTGGACCTAGCGGAAGTGCTCAACCAGTTGGTGCGCACCGCGCCGGAACTGACCGGGGCCGGCGCTGCTGCGATCAACGTGCTGGACGGACGCGGGATCTCGGAGCGGTTCTACACGCACGGGGCGTCCGCTGATCTGCAGACCTGTCTGGGCCAGTTCCGGCGCGCCCGGACGTTGATGGCCCGCATCCCGGCCCACGAGCCGCTGATCCTGGGCCACGTCACGCCCGCTCTGGTGGGTCTGGACCAGGACGACGTATCCCTGGTGGACAATTTCTTGGCGGTCGCGGTGCAGGTGCGGCACATGGTGTTCGCCCACGTCTATCTGGTCAACAAGCCGGGGGGCTTCACCGAGACCGATGGCGAGGTCATGGCCGCGCTCGCCGCAGCCGTTGGGGTGGCCGCCGAGAACGCCCAGTTGTATCAGGCGTCCCAGCGCCGTGAGAACTGGCTGGCCGCCGGTCAAGGCATCACCACCATGCTGCTGTCCGGCGCCGACGAGGATGAGGCTCTCGGTATGATCGCCTCCCAGGCCCGGCAGGTCGCGGGGGCGGCCGCCGCCGCCCTGATCCTCCCCTCGGTGGGTGACAAGTTGGTGGTAGAGATCGCGGACGGGCGGGGCGCCGAGGCGCTGATCGGCACCAGGATGCCGGCCGACGGGCGGTCCAACACGGTGCTGACGGAGGGGATCGGGATGATTGTCGACTCGTTGGCGGGGGCCTATACCCTGCGGGTGCCCGCGCTGCGTGACTTCGGGCCGGCGCTGTACGCCCCGATGCGGACCTTAGGCCGGGGCGTCGGGGTGATGCTGTTGCTGCGCAACCGGGGGGCGGGATCGTTTGACCAGGCTGACCTGACCACGGCTGAATCTTTTGCTTCGCAGGCGGCGTTGGCGTTGGTGTTGGCGGAGGCGCGGCACGCCCAGGATCTGTCCTCAATGATGTCGGAACGCAACCGGATTGCCCGTGACCTGCATGATCTGGCGATTCAGCAGCTCTTCGCCACCGGCATGCGCCTGGAGAGTGCCCGCCGCGACGCTGAGGCGGGGGTGGCTCCACAGGGCCTGGCGAAGACTCTGACGGGTGCGCTTGATTCGATCGACTCCACGGTGCGCGAAATTCGCGCAATTGTGTCACATCTGCAAAACCCCGATACCGATGAGCCGATCACCGAGCGGCTCCGCCGTGAGGCGTCTGCGGCCCGCGCCCTGCTCGGCTTCGCTCCGTCGCTGGTGGTGCTGCTGGAAGGCCACGCTCTGTCCTCCGCGCCCAATACGGCCCAGGCCCGCGCCGCCGACGAGTTGGTCAGCCCGTCATTGGCTGATGACCTGGTCGCAGTGGTCCGGGAGGGTCTGTCCAACGCGGGTCGGCATGCGGCGGCGGCCTCAGCCAACGTGACGGTCAGCCTCATTGCCCCCACCCCGCGTCAGCCCGGCCAGGCCACCGTCCAAGTGGAGGACGATGGCGTCGGCTTGCCCGCCGCCCCTTCCCGCAAGTCGGGTCTCGCCAACCTGGCAGAGCGCGCCGAAGGCCGCCACGGCACCTTTGAGGCGACGCCTGGGCCGTCCGGGCGCGGCACGCGCCTCACCTGGACGGTGCCGCTCCCCTAGACACTTAGGCGCGCCAGGAACTTGATTCTTTGGCCGCCACCCAGGCGGCCACTTGGGTGCGGCGTTGCAGACCCATCTTGGACAACAGGGATGTGATGTGGTTCTTGACGGTTTTTTCGGCCACACCGAGCCGTTCCGCGATCTCGCGGTTGGACAACCCCTCACCGATCAGGTTCAACACCTTGTGTTCCGATGGCGTCAAATCTGCGGTCGGGTCCTCGTGGTCGGCGCGGCGGCGGGTCAACGTCCGTTCATCCAGCAGCGTCCGGCCCTGGGCAACGGCCCGGATCACATCGGCGATCTCCGCGCCGCGCACCGATTTCAGTAAGAAGGCGGCGGCACCCACCGACAGGGAAGCCGCCAGGGCGTCGTCATCGTCGAAGGATGTCAACACCACCGGGCGGGCACCCGGTGCGGCCGTCTGCAACTGCTTCATCAACTCGATCCCGGTACCGTCCGGCAGGCGCAGGTCAACCAGGATGACATGCGGGTTGACCAGCACGGCGCGGCGCAGCGCCTCCGCGACCGAACCGGCCTCCGCCACGACACGCATCCCATCCGAACGCTCCACCACCTCAGCGATCCCGCGTCTGACCACCTCGTGATCGTCGACAATCATTACGTTGACGGAATCCAGGGGCAGGGGTTCAAGATCGCTCGTTGACACGCAAATACCCTAGCGGCGCCGCCTCACGCGAACCAAAACGAGTCTTGCGGCTAGCCGCCCTCATTGTTGGTTGTGGCGGCTCCGGCCGCCTCCGGCAGGAGAGCCCGGTAGGCGGCCTGGGCGGCGCGCTGCTCTGCTGTCTTCTTGGCGGAACCGGTGCCGGTACCAAACGAGACGGCATCGACCAAGACTTCGGCATCAAAGATGCGCGCGTGGTCGGGGCCGCTCACCAGCGAGCGGTATTCGACGGGGCCCAAGCCGCGCGCGGCCACCAGTTCCTGGAGCGAAGTCTTCCAGTCGAGGCCCGCGCCAAGCTGAGCAGCCTCCACCAGGGTTGGGCCAACCAGTTTGAGAACGGTGCGGCGGGTCGCTTCCAAACCGTGGCAGATGTAGACCGCCCCGAACAGCGCCTCCAGCGTGTCGGACAAAATGGAATCCTTGTTCGCGCCGCCGGTCGCTTGCTCACCGCGGCCCAGTAACACGAACGATCCGAGATTCGCGGCGCGGCCGATCCGCGCCAAAGCGCGTTGCGACACCGAAGCGGCCCGCATCTTCGCGAGTTCGCCTTCGGGCAGATCGGGATGCTCCCGGAACAGATACTCGGTGACAACCAGACCCAATACCGAATCGCCGAGGAACTCGAGGCGTTCGTTGGTGGGGATGCCACCCGCTTCATGGGCGAACGACCGGTGGGTCAAGGACAGCACAAGCAGTTCGGGGTCGATCCTGCAACCCAACCAGTCCAGCAGGCGTTCGGTAGTTTCTTCGGGCAGCGCCGCTGGCCGCTCCATTGAGACTAGGCCTCAAACTCGCTGCGCACTGCCGCCTGGTAGAACCGGCCTTTGTACGTGCCGCAACTCGGGCAAGCCGTGTGCGGCCGGGTCGGCTGGCTACAACGCGGGCAGGTCGTCAGCGGCGTGGCGCTGGTTTTCCACTGGGAGCGGCGCGCCCGCGTGTTGGCACGCGACATTCTTCTCTTTGGAACAGCCACAGCTACTTCTCTTTTCTCTCGTCTTCCAACAAGTCTTCCAATGCTGCCCAGCGCGGGTCAACCGCCCTGTGCGCGTGATCCGGGTCTTCTACCAGCTTCACACCACATTCGGCACACAGGCCTGGACAATCGTCCCGGCACAGCGGACCGAACGGCAGCCCTAGGACTACCGCGTCACGCACCGCTGGGGCGATGTCTAACACGTCATCGACCACTTCGGGCCGTTCTTCGTCAGTTTCGCTGCCGTCGGCGCGCGCCGCTTCGGCCCGTTCAGGATAGACGAACAGTTCCTGGAACGTCGCCTCAAGCGGCAGTTCGACCCGGTCCAAGCACCGCACGCAATCCCCTTGGGCGACGGCCCGGACAGTTCCGGTGACCAACACTCCTTCGAGGACCGACTCCAATAGCGCTGCCAGATGTACCGGATTGCCTTCCGGTACCCCGATGACCGCCGTGCCCAAGCCCGCCGGCGCCTCGAAGTCGGCCGCCATCTGCCGCGATGTTCCAGGCCGCCGCCCCAACTCTTTGACCGATATGGCCAGTTCGGGTGGACCTGAAAGGTTTCGCTTAGGCATCTGTCGAACAACTCACGGCTTGACGCTGGTGTCTTGGGCCCGTCCGGAGTGGTCGGGCCGACGCGCTAGTCTAACGCAACACCGCGACCGGCCCAAACTGGCAGTCTTCCATTGCCCGATGCCGTCCCCCCGCCCGTAGACGGGCACGGTCCGATGCGCCCAACCGTAGACGGCCACGGCCCGATGCCCCTAGACCGCCGGCGCCCCCGACTATAATCGGGACGGTTCACCGGCGACGCCGTTCCCCATCGTTTTTGTGGCACGTACGGTCGCCAGGCCGGCCTCCCCGTCCCGCCGGAAGATTTGGAGCAGACCATGCGCGAGGATGATTTCAAGACCATCGTCAATGAGGCCAAGGAGACGTTCGCCGCGCCTTCGATCAGCGCCGCCGTCTTGACGGACGGCCAGGTCTACCGCTACGCCATTGGCCAGCGCGGGTTGATGGGTGGCGCCGTCGACTCGGACACCGTCTATCAGATCGCCTCCGCGTCGAAGGCTTTCATCGCCACCTGCGTGATGATGCTGGTAGATGAGGGCCGCCTCGAACTGGACGCACCGGTCAAGAGCTACCTGCCCGAGTTCCAGCTGTGGACCAAGGAACTGACGGAACAGGTCACAGTCCGCGACATTCTGACGCACCGCACCGGCCTGCCCAGGCACGACGTGACTTCCTTCACCCGCCCGGACGCGGTCCTCGCTGAGACGATCGCGTATCTGCGCTGGCTTGAGCCTTGCTGGGGGCTGCGCGAACGCTTCGGCTACCAGAACCACATGTTTGCCCTCGCGTCCTACCTGGTCGAACGCATCACCGGCCAGGCCTGGTCTGCCGTGGTGCGTGAGCGCATCTTCACGCCGCTCGGCCTGAGGCGCGCCCACACCGCTTGGCTGGCATACGAACGCTATGACGACAACTACGCTCGGCCGCTGATCACGCGGGGCACCACCGCCGCGCCGATCGACTCTGTTCCGACCGATCCGATGGCTTGCGCCGGCTCGTTGAGCATGAGCGCGATGGACTTGCTGCGGTGGGGACGAGCGAATCTGGAGGCGCACGGCATCGGCCAACGGGAAAGTGCGGACGGCACGGACGGTGCGGACGGTGCGGACGGCACGAACGGCACGGACTGCGCGCGCGGCCAACTGACGGTGTCAGGTGAGGCGGTCCGTGAACTGCACTGCGCGCAGATGCCGATCCGCCCGGGCGAGTTGGCTCCCTACACCGAGCCGCTGGTAAATTCCCTGGATTACGGGCTGGGTTGGTTCGTGGAGCGTTACCGGGGCGTGCCGCTGGTCTACCACGGCGGTACTTTGCAGGGCTTCAAGAGCGTGGTCGGGTTCATGCCGGAGCACGGTATGGCGCTCGCGGTCCTGGTCAACCAGAACGACTCGCCGGTCCCAGCCCTGGTGCTGCGCCAAGTGGCCGATGCCGTCTTGGGCGTTCAGCCGTATGACTGGCGCGGGTTCTACTTGGACCTCGACACGGAGCGGCAGGCGACGCGGCAGCGCGAATACAAGGCGGCCTTTGCGGAGGAGGCCCGCGTCTGGCCACCCGAGGCTGGCGGGGTTTACGAACACCCGGCTTACGGGCAGATGCGCCTGACGCAAACGCCGGACGGCCCGCGCCTTGCGGCCGGCTGGAGGGATTATCCCCTGCGCCCGGGCGCTCAGGCGCCTTGGGTGATCGACGCGAGCGACGTGAGTCAGACACTGCCGTGCCAGTTCGTTTATGAACCGGCGCGGGCCGCCGCTGATCCGGCGGGCGACGGACCAAACGCCCCAGCGACCGATGCCACCGCCTCGCCACACGCCAACGTCGCACCCGCAGACGGCCCAGCGGCCGATGCCGTCGCACCGGCCGGCGACGGGCCAGACGCCCCAGCGACCGATGCCGCCGCCTCACCACACGCCAACACCTCGCCCGCCACCGCCGCGCCGCCCAGCGCGGAACCAGGCGTCCCGTTGGCGTTCTGCGCCTGGCTCGAGCCGGAGTTGAAGCACCCCATCCGGTTCGAGCGCGTCGCGGGCGCCCACGGAGCCGGCGAGGGTCGGCCAGGAGCGACGGGGTGATACTTGAAACGACGCTGAAGCTGCTGTTTTGGCTGGGAGATCCGGTCCTGCGCCGCTACTACGCCCGGTCGTGGCCGATCGAGGGCACCTATGAGCACAAGGGCCCGGGGGAAACCCTCTACTGGTGCTTGAAGCGCTGTGGCCGATCGGTCGAGTTGCCGGAGGCGGGCCAGGGTATTGAGGAGCGTTTCCGCCCACTCCCGGCCAAGCTCGAAGACGGGCACGCCCACTTCGAGGCGCCAGAGCAGCCGGCCGGGGTGATCGTGACGTCCCGCGCCAGGGTAACCTGCGTCGGCGATCTGGTGCCGTCGAAGGCGGTCAACCAGGCTGATATCGCGCACCTGCTAGACGACACTGCGCCAGAATTCGCCCGCGCCGACCTGGTGTGCGCCAACCTCGAATCCCCGGTCGCCCCTGCCCGGCCCGTTAGCGACCTGCCGCCCAAGACGTGGCGCAAGCCGCTGCACCTCAACCACGACCCGGCCTTTGCGGGCAAACTGCTGGGCGGTCCGCTGCGGCTGGTCTCCCTGGCCAACAATCACACGCTTGACCAGGGTATCGACGGCCTGATTGCGACCATGGACTTCCTTGATGAACGCGGTTGCGCCTATGTCGGCGTGGCCCGCTCGCCGCGAGACCAGGCCCGCCCGCAGATCACCGAACTGGCCGGGATACGGGTTGCCCACATCGCGTGGACCTTCTCGCTGTCCAACAAGCAGCGGCCGCCCGGCGGCGAGTACTTCGTCAACTATCTGCGTCTCAATCAGCGCGCGGTCGACCTGACGCCCTTGACCGCCCAGGTGCGGGCGGCGCGGGCGGCCGGCGCCGAGATCGTGGTCGCCCACCTGCACTGGGGCCTGGAGTATGAGGCCTACCCCAACCAGGCCCTGATCGACAACGCCCACCGTGTCATCGAAGCCGGTGTCGACGTGATTGTCGGCAACCACCCCCACCACGTTCAGCCCTGGGAATGGCACAGTTATATTCCAGCCGCCGATGCCGACCGGCCGGGACCCGGAACCAGGTCCACCCCAGCGCAGCCCGCCGGTCTTCCCGCCGATGCCGACCAGCCGGGACCCGCAACCAGGTCCAGTCAAGCGCAGCGCACGGGTCTGATCATCTATGCGCTGGGAGACTTCGCGTCCTTCCAGCGCGGTCTGGCCCCGGCCAACTACCTGGCCGGGCTGGCTGGAATAGACCTGGCGAAAGGGCGTGATGCCGCCGGCGGCGAATGCGCCTGGGTCGCTGGGCTCCAAGTCACGCCGCTGGCCCCGTTCGCCCGCTTCCGTGGGCGGCGCTGCCGGGAGTTCAGGATGCTGGACCTGACCCGCTTGGCGGCGAACGGGTTCAACTCCGCGCTTCATGGCTGGGGCGGCCGCCACCGGCGTCTGGCCCGCACACTTTGGGACTCGGCCGCCCGCGCCCGCCTGCGCTAGCCCCAATCACGCCGCCCACGCCGCCCGCGCCGCCCGCGCCGCCCACGCCGCCCACGCCGCCCGCGCCCGCCCGCGCTAGCCCCAATCGCGCTGCCCGCGCCGCGCCCGCCACCCGCGCCGCCCGCGCCGCCCGCGCCGCCCGCGCCGCCCGCGCCGCCCGCGCCGCCCGCGCGAGCCCCAATCACGCACTGCCACACCCTTTGTATCTCGTGGTGCGACGCTGCAAACAATGATGAGCACGGCGGTTCGGATATACGGTGCGCAACCTGCTTAGCTGCGGAGCCAGATGGGCGCGGAACGGGACACCGAACCGCTTAGCGCCGGTGCGGGCGGGGCGGTGCGGGGTCTACATTGAAGAAATGAAAATCGACGCGCTGGTCTGGCCCCGCCAACTCCCATCGGGTAAGCGTTATGCCCAGTTCGGCGCACTGACAGCAAGGAAGGTGGCATGATGCGCGTCACTCGGATCACGGCCGAACGACTCACCCTGACGCTGGAGGAGCCATTCGTGGTCTCGCTCGGCGCAATTCCCACCGTTGACACGGTGCTCGTCAAGATTGAGACCGATGTCGGCCTGACCGGTTACGGCGAGGGCTGCGCCACCGGGTTTGTGACAGGCGAGACCGCTGACACTGTCCTCGGCGCTATCAAGGCGTTTGAGCCGGTGGTAGTTGGGCAAAGCCCGTTCGCGATCGACCAAATCCACCGCTCGATGGACATGATCCTCATACGCAACGGCTCCGCGAAAGCCGCCATCGACATCGCGCTGCATGATCTGATGGCCAAATCCGTCTCGCTGCCGCTTTATCGCTACCTCGGCGGGACGCGGAACACTGTGGAGACCGATCAGACGATCGGGTTGGGTGAGCCTGCGCTAATGGCGGCGAAAGCCGCCAAACTGGTGGCGCGGGGCTACCGCGAATTGAAGATTAAGGCCGGGGCGGACCGCGAAGCGGACAAGGAGGCGATCCGGCTGATCCGCGAGGCTGCGCCGACTGCGCTGCTGAAAGTGGACGCCAACCAGGGTTGGACGGCGGCCGAGGCGCCCGCGATACTGGCCTATTACGCCGAGCACGGCGTGATCGCGGTGGAACAGCCGCTGCCGTTCTGGGACATCGACGGGACCGCCTACGTGCGGTCCCGTTCGCCTATCCCGATCATGGTCGACGAGAGTTGCTTCACGCCGCAGGACGCTGTGACAATCATCCGGCGCCAGGCCGCCGACATCATCAACATCAAGCTGATGAAGTGTGGCGGCATCTACCGCGCGCTGCAGATCGACGCCATCGCCGAGGCGGCCGGGCTGCCCACCATGCTGGGTTGCATGCTGGAGACCCGGTTGTCGATCGCTGCGGGAGCGCACCTCGTGGCCGCTCGCCCCAACGTCATTTACGCGGACCTCGACAGCTTCAACGACTTCGACGACTCGGGACTAATCAAGAGCGCCTTCGACTTCGAGATCCCGTTCATCCGCTTATCCGACGCGCCGGGTCTCGGCGTGGACGTGGACTACTGAGCCAGGGGGCGTCGGCTGCCCGGGTCAGACTGGGCCGTGGAGGTAGGCGACCAAGGCGGCTTCGACCGCTGGGGTGACGTAGGGGCTGATGTTGCCGCCGTGGCGCACCACATCCTTGACGAGTGAACTCGACACGTGTCCCCAGGTTGGCGCGGCCGCCAGGAACACTGTTTCGATCCCGGTCAACTCCTTGTTGACAAGCGCCATCGGCTCTTCGTGGCCCCAGTCTTGGCCACCACGCAGCCCTTTGACTATGGCGATCGCCCCGACTTCGCGGCAGAACTCTGCCAGCAGGCCTGGTACCCGCGCCACCTGGACATTGTCGAGGTGTCCTGTGCAATCCTCGATCAGTTCTATCCGGGTGGCGATCGACAAGAGCCCCAGTTTGGCCGAGTTCTCCGCCACACCCACGATCACCGCGTCGAACAGCCGCGCCGCGCGTTCCACCACATCAAGGTGGCCTAGGGTGATCGGGTCGAAAGACCCCGGAACAACAGCCAAGCTAGACCGATGAGCCACGGGCTCATCGTGGCGCGCCCAGCGCCGAGGCGCGGTTTCCAGTCCTTGCGTCATGCCTTAATCCTCTCAGCTTGATGGTCTTCTACGAACCGGTCACCGCCGACCGCAGTGGATTGTTCGGCAGCGGGTGACCGGCGCGACCCAAATGAACTGCCGTGTCGCCGTAGCTCCGCCGGTCAACGGGCTCCCAATGCGACGGCCAGGTTGGTGCCGCGCTGCGCGCCGAACGCTCCACCACCACGAGCGCGCCGTCCTTGATTAGGTCAGGACCGCTTCGCGCGAGGCGCGCCAAGATGCGGTCGAGGTCAGGCGCAGCGAGTTCGTAGGGCGGATCAAGGAACACCAGACCGAATGGTCCAGCTCTCACTAGAGTTCTGCCGCTCGCAGACCGTTCCACCGGCGCGCAGACCACTTGCACTTGGGCCTCCAACCCCAACGCGGTCGCGTTAGCCCCAGCCAGGCGCGCCGCCTGCCGCGATGAATCCACCAGCACCGCCCGGGCCGCTCCGCGGCTCAGTGCTTCCAGACCAAGGGCACCCGATCCCGCATACAAGTCGGCCACTGCCAGGTCGGCCCAACCGGCGGGACCGCCCAGCAACGCCTCCAGCATTGAAAACACTGCTTCTCGGACTCGCTCAGAGGTTGGCCGCGTCCCGCGCTGCGGCACCGGAATGGTCCGTCCGCCCAGCCTGCCACCGATTATCCTGGTCACGCTCCGCTTCACCCTCTTTCCAGATAGGCTTCACGCCCCGCGAGCAACCGCCCTATGCTCGCCGCTAGAGCCGGCTGGGTGACCAATTCGGGGTCTTGTTCCACCAGCCGCTGAGCCGCCTCGCGCGCATCCGCGATCAGTTCCGCATCCTGAGCCAACCGGACCAGTTTCAGCGACGAACTGCCGGACTGCGTATCTCCCAGAATCTGCCCCTCGCGGCGCGTCGCCAGGTCGACTTCAGCGAGTTCGAACCCGTCGGTGGTCCGCTGCATCGCCTCCAGGCGAACCGCCGCCGTCGAATCCGGCGCCGCGTCAGAGACCAGCAAACACACCGCCGGATCGGCGCCGCGCCCCACTCTGCCCCGCAACTGGTGGAGTTGCGACAGCCCGAACCGGTCAGCATCCAAGACCACCAGCCCAGTTGCCTCCCGCACGTCGATGCCGACTTCCACCACCGTGGTCGCCACCAGTACATCAATGTCCCCGGCAACGAATGCTGCCATGGTCTGCTCCTTCTCGGCGGCGCTCATGCGCCCGTGGAGCGGGGCCAGGCGTACGCCCTGCAAAGCAGGGACAGCGGCCAAGTCCGCCAAGACCTGGCTGACCGAGGCCAAGCCCGAGCCAGATGTGACCTCCCCCCTAGACCCACCCCACAAACTCTCTCCGCTTCCCTCCGAGATTTTGCGGGGACCCCGAGTGGGCGAAACTGGGTTCAGGTGCAAAGGTTTCGGCCACATAGTGTGGCTCGCTGAGGCGTCCGGCGGAGGAGCACGCTCGGTGAGCTGGGGCGGGTTGCTCAGGCCGGGAAACGCCAATTGGCCCAGGAGTTCGCCAGGGTCTTCGACGATCTGCGTGCCGGCCTCCACCTGGCCCGGCTCAATCGCCGGACAGATCACAAAAGCGCGGTGCCCCGCAGCGACCTCTTCCGCGATGCGCTCCCAGACACGAGTCAACCAGGCAGGATGAGTCTTCGGGTTGACCCAGGTAGTGGCGACCGGCTGGCGGCCGGGCGGACTGGTCTCCAACGTTATGAGACCCAAGTCTCCGAATACAGTCATCGCCACAGTCCGGGGAATGGGTGTCGCGGTCATGACCAGTACATGCGGGACGGACTCCCCCTTGGAACGCAGTGCATCGCGCTGTTCCACACCGAACCGGTGCTGTTCGTCCACGACAACCAGACCCAGGTCCTTGAAAGACACCGCTTCTTCAAGCAACGCATGCGTGCCGATCACCAGGTCAATCCGTCCCGCACGCAGGTCGGCGTGAGCCTGCGCCTTCGCCTTCGGCGTCAGCGAACCTGTCAAGCAACGCAGCCGCACCCGGCCCGCCGCGCCAGGCCCAGCCCCCCGAGCCGCACCACCCCCAGAGCCCGCCCGGCCAGCAACGCCCGCCGCGCCCGCAACGCCTTCCGCGCCCCCGGCGCCCGGCCCAGCCTCCCGAGCCAGGTCATCCACCTCTAAGAACAGCGCATCTTCTTCCACCAACGGCCCCAGCAGTTCCCTAATGGTCCGGTAGTGTTGCGCCGCCAACACCTCGGTTGGAGCCAACAAGGCGGCCTGCCCCCCGGATTCGATCACCTGAAGCATGGCCCGCAACGCCACCACTGTCTTACCTGACCCGACATCGCCCTGCAGGAGTTGGTTCATGGGCGCCACCTCACTCACCAGTCGGCTCAACCGCTCGCCGGCAGCCCGCTGAGCACTTGTCAACTCGAACGGCAACCGCGCATCCAACGCGCTGACCAGCGACAATCCGTCCTGGCGCGGGGGCCTTGGCACCGCGCCCCCGCTGCGCCGAGCGCGCCACCGCCTTTGGGCCAGCGCCGCCTGGAGCTCAAACGCCTCCTCAAAACGGAACCGGTGGCGGGCCCGCGCCCATTCAGCCGGGCGAGCCGGATTGTGGATATCCCACAACGCTTGACCCAACGACGGCAAACCGCAGGAACTCAAAACGTTGGGGGGCAGGGGGTCGGTTGGCACGTCATCGTCCAATGCGGTCAATGCCGCCTGGATCGCCCGCCGCAACGCCGGGGAAGCGAGGCCCGCCACCGCCGGGTAGATCGGGATGAGCCGGTTCGCGAACCGCGGGTCGAGCCCAGCCGACTGCTCCTCCCACATGACCTCCGGATGCACCAGTTGCAGCGTGCCCCGATAATGCCCCACCCGGCCGGTGAACAGCCCCATCCGGCCGACTTGCAACTCGCGCTCGTAATATTCGACTAGATGGTATTTGCGCAGGAAAAAGGTCAGATTCAACTGATGCGTCCCATCCGTGATGACCGCCGCGACCAGCCACTGGGAGCGGTTCTTGGTGGGCCGCGTCACCACCGACGCGATGCGCGCGTTGATGGTCGCCATCTCGTCGAGCCGCAGCAGCGCCATGTCGGTTGGGATGCGCGGGTCCTCGTAACGCCGCGGGAAGTGTCGCAGCAAGTCGCCGACCGTCGCGAGCCCCGCGCTGGCCAGCTTCTTCCCAGCGCGCCCGGCGACCCGTTCCACCCGCGCCGCGAGGTAGGTGTCAGCCGGGAGCTCCCCCGCGCCGCGCAACGAATCCATACCAGCCAGGCTATAGCGCCCCACTGTCACCGTAACGCCACGAAACCAAGAAGCCCCGCAGCCCCGTCCCGAAGGTGCACGCGTCGGCTGACGCCCAGTCCGATGCCGCCACACGCGTTCACGCGCTAGGCGGGTTGCGCAATGCGTTAGACTCTCAGCAGTCATCTCCGCCCGAGCGGGGGTCCGTCGCCTCGCCGAGGCCTGCGGGCCGCTCGCGGCAAGCGGAACCATCTAGTGTTTTCAGGAGTTCAATCGTGGCTGCCAAGTGCGAAATCTGTGGCAAGGGACCCGGGTTTGGGTACAGCGTCTCCCACTCGCACCGTCGCACCAAGCGGCGCTGGAACCCCAACATCCAGCGGGTACACGCCAAGGTGAACGGCACGCCGAAGCGGCTCAACGTCTGCACCCGGTGCATCAAAGCCGGCAAGGTCACCCGCTAACACCCGTTTCAACCAGGCCCGGACCCACGCGGTTCGGGCCTTTTCGCGCGCCCGCAAGATGGTTGATCCCGGGTTGTCCGATGCCGCGCGGTTCGTCCCAGCCCGGCCGTCCCTGCCGGCCCCGACCGTCGGTAGCGGCCGTCGGTAGCGGCGCGGCGGGCGTCTCGGCTGGTTGGGGTGGTGTTATCTGTCGCGTTGTATGACCATGACGGAAGCGCATTGAATGACGATGACGCCGATTTTCGGGGCACCCCCGGATGGCGGCGTCGGCCATCCTCGGCGCAGCCGATTGTTCCCGGCGGCCTCGACCGTCCCCGACCGTCCCCGCCGGCCCTGACCGTCCTCGGCCCAGCCGACCGTCCCCGTCGGCCCTGACCGTCCTCGGCGCAGCCGATTGTCCCCGCCGTCCCCTCGAATCCTTGACCCTTTGTTTGGTTATTGGAGTAGTGGTGGTGGGATGTGGGTGTGGTGTCCGGTTGGGGTTGTGATGGTGGTGATACCGGTGGTGGGGTCGTGG
>JAITJY010000249.1 GCA_031278675.1 Bifidobacteriaceae bacterium | reverse complement strand
CATACCGGGCTGCGGTTTGCCCAGGCGCGGTTGGGACTGGCCCATACCCGAGGGAGGCTTCACCGGGGGTCAAGGTTCCCGGAGGCTGGTCCCCGGCGGGAAGGCCGTCGGGTGGTACGGGTGATGAGTTGGTAGGTTCGCTCATTTTGCTCTGTTCCGGTAAAGGTGTTCGTCCCAACCCTATCCGTTGCGCGCCTTGCGCCAACAGACTCAGTGTTTTAGAAGGTAGCGAACGTGTTCGCCGGAGGTGTCGGCGACCAAGCGGCCCTGATCAACCAGCGCTGCCAACCGTTTGAGGACCAAACGTCTGGGGAGGGGAGAAAGGATAGAAGCGGCATCGCGCTTGGTCAATGAGCCGTATTCGTCGGCGAAGGCGAGGAGACAGGCCTCGTCGCGGCGCATTGTGGCGGGGTGGCCGGCCTCGAAACCGTCGACTTGGAATGCGGCGATCATGGCGGTGAGGCGGTCTACTTCGTTGTGGAGGCCGCGCAGATAAAAGTCGAGCCAATCGTCGCGGGAACTGCGGGCCCGCTCGAGGTAGGAGGCCCCGTTATCCAGTGCGACGTGATAGGCGGTGCGGTTTAGAAGGTAATAGGAGCCGAGCGCCAGACCGTCGCGGAACGAGTAGCCGTGTTGTCCCAACACAATCCGGGACACCAGCCGCGCCACTTGTCCGGAGCCCAGCGTGAAGGGTCTGATCGCGGCGATTTCTTGGTGGGCAATGCCTGCGGCGATCACCGGGTGCGGGTCTGTTTCGGCGCCTGCGACCCAGTTCATTAGGGCATCCATGCGGTCTTTGACCACCCCTGCGGGGGGCGCCTTGTAGCCGCCCCAGGCAGAGCCGAGGTATTCGTTGAGGATCACGGCCGGTCCGGCCCTGAAATTGCCGACCTCGTGGTCCACTCCGAGGTTTTCGGTGAACAGGGCGTGCATCTGGCAGATGTCATCCAACGTGAGTGGTGTGCCGTCGAGTTGGCGTAGACGGGCCCACTCGATGGTGGCTTTCGCATTGCGTACTTCGGTGATCGCTCTGGCCGGGGCGTGAACATCCTGGTCTTCGAGGACCGCTTGGATTTGGGGACGCGTCAACAGGTAGTCGGAGAGTCCGGCCGAGGCAATGATCATCTCCGTTTGGGCATGGTGTTGCAGGCCATTGGCCTGCTCGGGGGCGAGCCGGGCGGCGTCGATGCGTCCTCGGGCACGCTCAATCAAGCTGACCGACGCCAGCAACCGGGCAGTGACTGTGTAGACCGGTGAGAACATGATTTCCAGGCTAGGGCCTCACCGACCAGCGGCTCAACCACTTCAAGCCAACAGCCCGCACCAAGACCTCAGCGCTGGTACCGGTGGCCGGTCCCGTCTGCTTGGGAGTCGGGATTGTCCCAGGTTCGCGCCCCTCGGTAGCCAGTTGTTTGGCCGGCCCGCGTTAGCCTAGTCGGAAAGCGAACCGTCTGCGCAGGTCAGGGCGTCGCGTCGGGGTTGGGCTCCTTCTTCGTGCGCCTCCCGTCCACCGTGCGAAGGCTTACTGCCGCGATGAATGCGACTAGGGCAATTACCAGCCAGACTCTTTCTTCCTTCATTTCTTGGCATGCTTCCGGGCCGCTGGTCGGGCCCGCAGCGGTCGCGGTTCCAACTCTGTTTGCGCTCCTCAAGTCAGCTCAGCTTCCCCAACGAACTTCCATACGTGTTAGGCGGAGGAAGGCTGGCGCCCGCGGGTTGTTGGTAGCGGTGGTCCGGCTATGTGGTAGCCGGGTTGTGGGTTTGTGGTAGCGGTGGGGGCATTGGCATTGAGACCGTATTCAATGAACGCCTCCAAGTTGGAAATTCCGGGCGATCTGAAACACCTTTCCGGCGCGCCGGTAACGCTACCCCGGGCTCGGAGTAGCGCGTCCCGGAGGGCATGGTGCGGCTCTTCTTGCTCTGGAAGCGGGCGCGGTAACCTCCGTCGGCACCGTTACCGTTCAGCCGGAAGGGCCGCTACTCCGAAACCGGAGAAACCGTTACAGATCCGCCGGAACTTGCATCCAAGTCTCATGTTGCGGTTTGTGTTGATCGCTTGCAGTGCGCAATGGGCTGCCGCATTGCTCGCGTGGTTGTATCTCAGATCGGGCCGTGATGACCGAACACGCTAAGGTTCTAGCGATTCGGCTTCTGTGTTCGCTCGACGGAGGGAGCTGCGGGCCTGAGACTTACAGGTTCGCCGTGTCGCGCCACGCGCGGCTTTCCGATGGCCGAATGGTTTTTCTTGGTGATGCCCCCGGCTTTGCGCTTGCGTCGTTCGGCACGCCACAAGGTGGCAAATTTTGGCTCGATATTGACATCGGCTCTTTGGAGGCCAGCGTCCTTGTGGCGGCACAAGCGGCCGCAGACTGCCCCGAGGCCAGGCAGGCTTTTGTCTCCACCCTTTGGCCGGACGCGGCCGTCGCCTTGGAGCCGTTGGACGCGGGGATGTCCGCGCACGCTCTGGCCGAGTTACCGGTGGAGGTCAAGTTCTCTCCGGAGATCCGCCGGCATCTCGACCACGCCGAGGAGGCCGACAAGTGACCTGGACGAAGCCCGCTCCAGGACACGATCCTCATAAGCCGGGCAGCGGCTGATGAGGATCAGGAGAGCGACGCAAGGTATTCGTTCTGCTCGGCAGTGAGGATTTCATAGAGTTTCTCCCTTGCCAGGGGGTCGGCCATTACGTGGCCATAGAGCGCACCGTCAAAATCAAAATCTACGATAGGCCATATCGGGTAGTCATCCATTTCCTCGGGGACGAGATCAGGGTCCTGGGAAGCGTTCTTGTCAAAGGCCTCTTGGATTGCGCGATCAAACACCGGACACACTTGAAGGAGCTCGCGTAGAGCGCTTTCGCTGATGTCTCCCGGCAATAGCACTGCGGGGTCCGGTTCGTCGTCTCCTACTCTTGGCGGATCCGGGTCAATAAGTTCTGGATATCCATGTGTCCTAGCGCACGTGGCCCAGACGGCCCCCGCGTCGGCGAAGGCCTGCCGCCACTTGAGATTTTCTGCTAAGTCGGCCGCATAGCCTGGTTCCATGTATCCAGTCTCGGCTATGCAAGCTGAGTAATCGGCCGATAGATCCACATCACCCACGATCAACAAAGACTGTCCCGCCCGCGCTTCTCGAACCTCGTTGTGTAGGGCATTGAAACGCTCCCAATCCGCGGCCGTCACGTTCGGGTTATTGGCGATGCGTTTCCCTGAACCATTCGGATGCTCAATGGCCCAAATGCCGTCGGTTGTTGGCACCACCGTAGCCTCATTATTCCCAATGTCGACAACTTCCATGGGGATGTTCGCTCTAGCCATGCAATCCACAAGGTCGCGGGCAAGGTCCGCTTGTGCGGAGTTGCTGGTGCCAGCCGGGTCGACCAGAGACGGAACCTCGACGCCCCGACCGCTGCAGGCTCCGCAGATCATCACAAAAACACCAACAGCGGCGAACCTGGTAACGCAGTGTAGACGCACACCGCGACTTTACGACACCCACCTCGCTTGTGCCACCACACCACGCCATGATGGACGTGGGTCACGTCTCCGATGGTGACGGGGGCAGCTGCGGAGAAACCGGGACCGCTGGTAGAGTTCGCCACTATAAGAAGCAGACGCGCAGCTACTTTTGCGCCCCGGCGGCTACCCCAAGCGGTGCTGAAGATGCCGACCACCGCCAGGGCGGCTCCCGCTATTGAGTGAATCATCTAAAACATCTACGTGAAGACCATTAGCGTTGGCGAGCTGCGCCAGAACCCGACGCAGGCCCTGGCCGCCGCCGAGCAGGGGCAAACGTACCTGGTGACTAGACACCGGCGTCCGGTGGCGCAGCTTGGGCCGGCGCCTGCGAGCTGGCCCAGTGGGGCCGACGCGATGCGCCTGGCCGGCCAATTCCGGCGCGAGCAAGCCGGCCAGGCAGCCACTGCGGAAGGCTTCACCGCTACCTGGCTAGCCGATCAGCGGGCCGACGTCGAGGGCGAAGACCCCTGTCGTCCCTGATGCGGGCGCTGCTTGACACTTCTGTGGTGATCGCGCTGGCTCCCCCGATCACCCCCGCGATCGCAGCGGTTTCGCTGTTGGTGAAGGTGACGTTCGCCCAGAAGCTAAGCCTCGATCCACCGATCCTCGCCTCCTGCGCCGCACCAAGACCTCAGCGCCGGTACCGGTGGCCGGTCCCGTCTGCTTGGGAGTCGGGATTGTCCCAGGTTCGCGCCCCCGGTAGCCAGTTGTTTAGCCGGCCCGCGTTAGAACGAGTGATCTGGGTCGGGGTAGGTGGCCGAGCGGACGGCCAAGGCGTAGGCGTTCGCCGCCGACCTGAGCGCGGCGCCAACATCACCGAAGCGGCGCACGAAGCTTGGAGCCCAATCGCCCATCCCGGCCATGTCGGTCCACACCAGCACCTGACCGTCGGTGCCGGACCCGGCGCCAATGCCGACCGTCGGGATTGTCAACTGCGCCGTGATTTGCGCGGCCAGGGCGGCCGGAACCAACTCCAGGACCAGCGCGAAGGCGCCGGCTTCTTGGACGGCCAAGGCGTCATCGGCCAACGCGGCCGCCGAGGCCTCATCGCGGCCCTGCACCCGGTTGCCGCCGAGAGTGTTGACCGACTGCGGCGTGAAACCGAGATGAGCCATCACCGGGATGCCGGACTCGGACAGCAGTTTGATCTGGGCGGCGACGCGGGCACCGCCCTCGAACTTGACGCCCTGTGCGCCGGCTTTCATCAACAAGACCGCTGAAGCGAAGCACTGGGCCGGCGAGGCCTCATAGGTGCCGAACGGGAGGTCTGCCACGATCATGGCGCGGCGCGCCCCGGCCGCGACGGCGCGCGTGGCCCTGACCACGTCATCCAGCGTGACCGGGAGCGTGGTGTCATAGCCGAGGACTGCGTTGCCCATCGAGTCGCCGATCAGCAGCAGGTCTATCCCCGCCGCGTCGAAGATCGCGGCCGTCGGCTTGTCATATGCCGTCAGCATGGTGATCTTCTCGCCCGCTTGCTTCGCTTGAATCAGATGCTGTAGCCGCACCTTGGTCACATTCTCCAGCTTCCCCATTGCCCCACCCTTCATGTGCTGGCCGTTGATCTGTTCCATCTTAAGC
>JAITJY010000242.1 GCA_031278675.1 Bifidobacteriaceae bacterium | reverse complement strand
CCGGGTGTGACGCGCTCGGCGTCGAAGTGGATGTCGCAGATGGGGAAGCCACTACACGAATGGCCGAGATTACTCTAGAAGCGTTCGGCAAGATTGACGTTCTGGTGAACAATGCGGCTCTCTTCACAACCCTCACTCCCACTCCCTTCGCCGACATCCCAATCTCCGAGTGGCGCAGAGTGATGGATGTCAACGTCATGGGAGTCTGGCTTTGTTGCAGAGCGGTCCATCCCGCTATGGTCGCTGCCGGTGGGGGCCGCGTCATCAATATCGCCTCGGCCGCGCAGTTCAAAGGTGTCCCCGGGCTATTGCACTACGTGACGTCGAAGGGTGCCGTCGTCGCTTTGACCCGCGCCTTGGCTCGCGAGGTGGGGCCCGACGGCATTGTCGTCAACGCGGTCGCACCGGGCTTCACTTTGTCATCTGGAGTCCTCGCCAACGACGCTCAGGCAGGTCCGGTCCACGACGTCGCTATGCAGAACCGTATAGTCGACCGCCATCAGCGCCCCTCGGATGTCGTCGGTGCCGTCCTGTTCCTGGCGGGACCCGACTCAGAATTCGTCGCGGGGCAAACTCTCGTTGTGGACGGCGGCTCGTATTTACATTGAACTATCAGAAAACTGAGGATTGCGACCATGCATAACGTCTCTCTCGACAACGAGACACTGGCAAGAATTCACAAATGGCGCGGCTCATGCCATGTCTTCGATCACGTTGACCCCCTGCGGACGTGCCACTTGGTTATCGACCTACAGAATGCCTACACACAGGTCGGCAGTGCGATGCACGTGCCAAATGCCGATCGCGTTATCCCTTCGGTGAATCTTGTCTCGCGGGCTTTGCGCGATTCAGGCGGGATAAATGTCTTTACTAGGATGACCGTAACGTCGCAGACTTGGTCCACTTGGTCGGTCTGGCTCAATGACTTCTGCGGTGCCGAGCGGCGCGAAGCGACTGTCGCAGCTCTTTCTACAGGCAACACACTCCACGGTCTCGACTCAGCGCTCGACGTGCTGGATCAGGACTTGGTCTGGGACAAGACCCGATACAGCGCATTCCTGCCAGAATCTGACGGCTTTGAAGAAATGCTGGTGTCGCGCGGCATCGACACCCTGATAATCTCGGGCACCGTGACAAATTGTTGTTGCGAAACTACAGCGAGAGACGCCATGCAGCGGAATTTTCGGGTCTTGTTTCTGAGCGACGCCACGGCGGCGCTGTCCGATCGTGACCATAATGCTACCCTGAACAATATGTTGGCGATCTTTGCAGACGTGCGTACCGCAGCATCAACTGTCGACCTCATTTGCAGTGCGGCCGTGAGCGGCCCGGTGGCCTAGAGCGAGCGCAGATGTGGCTGTGCGATGAACGATGACCCCGAGACCCCAGTGAGGGAAGCTGCCGCTTGGCCGAACCACGTGAGGACGCCACAAGTGGTCGTTGTTGGATCTATCAATTCCGATGTATCGATGTTTGTGCCCCATTTCCCCGATCCAGGCGAGACGGTCCAGGGCCACTCTGTAACTACTGGGCCAGGAGGGAAGGGCCTCAATCAGGCCATCGCCGCCGCCTTAGCGGGCGCCAAGTGCCACATTATTGGCGCCGTCGGAGCTGATCCGGTAGGCAAATATCTGATGTCTCAGTTGCGTGAGCGCGGTGTCATAACCGATGCGGTCACGATCGATCAGGCAGTCCCCACCGGAATCGCCTACATCACGGTAGAAGATAGCGGCGAGAACCACATCGTGTTCGTCTCTGGCGCCAACACCTGCCTTCGACGGGCCGGGCTTGAACGGCACAAGGCACTCATCGCCGCCGCAGACGTAATAGTGGTACAGGGAGAACTAGCAAGCGAAACGACGTCCGCCGCAGTACACCTCGCCGGCTATCTTGGCCGCCGGACAATCATCAACGCCGCGCCCGTGCAACAACTCGAACCAAGTGTGCTGGCGTTAGCCGATCCACTGGTGGTCAATGAGGTTGAGGCGGCCGAGTTGCTGAGCGGAACGGCAGTTGACTCGGTTGACGCCGCTTTGACGGCGCTTCCCCGCTTGATCAACCTGGCTAAGAGTGCGGTCATCACCCTCGGCGGCGATGGCGCCGTGGTCTCCGATCGGAACGGCCGGACAACCCATGTTCCCGCAGTACCGGTTGAGGCTGCCATTGACACTTCCGGAGCAGGGGATGCATTCGTTGGTGTATTGGCTGCTGGCCTGGCCTTTGGCTTGCCATTGGAGGCAGCGGTCAGGGCGGGAGGACGCGCGGGGGCGGACGTTGTCACGCGCCGCGGGTGTTCTTTGGCTTACCGCGATTTCTCTGCGTTTCTTGGGTGAGGGGCGGCGTGACGGTCCGCGTCGGCGGGGCCGGGACCCTCCCCGTCTCCGTCCCCGGCGCCGTCAGGGCCACGGAGTAGGGGTTTGATTTGGGCCAAGCGCTCGGTGATCTGCCGCTCGAAGCCGCAGTCGGTGGGGCGGTAATACTCGCGGCCCTGGACCGCATCGGGGGCGTAGACCTGCGGTGCAATGCCGCGCGGGTAATCGTGCGCGTAGCGGTAGCCGTCGCCGTGGCCCAGTGCGGCGGCGCCCGGATAGTGGGCGTCGCGCAGGTGACGCGGGACTGGGCCGGCTAGGCCGGCCCGCACATCAGCCAAGGCGGCGTCGATCGCCAGGTAGGACGCGTTCGATTTGGGGGCGGTGGCCAGGTGGATCACAGCCTCGGCGAGCGGAATACGCGCCTCCGGCATGCCAATCAACTGCAACGCCTGTGCGGCTGCAATAGCACTGAGCAGTGCTGACGGGTCGGCCATCCCGACATCCTCTGCGGCCAAGATAATGATGCGCCGCGCAATGAACCTCGGGTCCTCCCCTGCGGCAATCATCCGCGCCAAATAATGCAACGCCGCATCCACATCGCTCCCCCGCACCGACTTGATAAACGCGCTGATCACGTCGTAGTGCTGATCGCCGTCGCGATCGTATTGCACCGCCGCCACGTCAATCGCGCGCTCAATCTGCTCCAGATCCACCACCGGATCAGCCTTGCCTAGGGCCACAGTCCCAGCCGCCGCCTCCAAAATGGTCAAAGCCTTACGCGCATCGCCACCAGCCAACCGCACCAGCGCGCCCCGCGCGGCCTCCGTCAGACTGACCGTACCATCCAACCCCCGGGGATCGGCCACCGCGCGGTCAACGAGATCTGTCACGGCGGCATCGTCCAACGGCTCCAGCGTCAACAGCAACGAACGCGACAGTAGCGGCGTGATCACCGAAAACGACGGGTTCTCGGTGGTCGCGGCAATCAGCGTGACGGTCCGGTTCTCGACGGCAGGCAGCAACGCGTCCTGCTGCGCTTTGGAAAACCGGTGAACCTCGTCGATGAACAGCACCGTCTCCTGCCCGAGCCCAAGTTGCCGCCGCGCCTCGCCCAGCACCGCCCGGATGTCCCTGACCCCCGCCGAAACCGCGCTCAACTCCGTGAACGCCCGCCCCGACCCGCGCGCCACCAGGTAAGCCAGCGTTGTCTTGCCGGTCCCCGCCGGCCCCCACAAGATCACCGACGCGGGCGCGGTTCGGCTCGCTGCCGCGTCGGTCTCCTCGATCAGCCGGCGCAGCGGCGAACCCGGCGCGAGCAGACGGCTTTGACCAACAAATTCGCCCAGGTTACGGGGGCGCATCCGTACCGCCAGCGGTAGCCGTTGGTCGATGCCGTCCCCCTCAGCCCCGCTCGCCCCCCCAGTTGGTCCGCCGCGCGCCCCGGCCGCCTCGAACAAGTCCACGACTCCCACCCTAGGCCCTGGCGCCGCGCTGATTGGGTGCCGCACGCCTGCGGTCGCTGGCTGGAAAGCGCAGGGCGCGGGTGGACGCGGGTGGGCGCGGGTGGGCGCGGGTGGGCGCGGGCGGTGGCGGTGGTAGCGGTTGCGGCAAAGCCGCTGCGGGCGGAGCCGGCGGTGGCGAAACCGCCGCGCGGGACAAGTGCGGGCGGAGCTGGCGGTGGCAAAACCGCCGCGCGGGACAGGTGCGGGCATAGCCGCCGCGCGGGACAGGTGCGGGCGGAGCCGGCGCGCGGGACAGGTGCGGGCGGAGCCGCCGCGCGGGACAGGTGCGGGCGTAGCCGCCGCGCGAGGCCGACCTCTTCGCGGGCCAGTACGGTCAGGGTGACGTGTGCACAACCGCCGCTGGCGGGGCCGGTCACGGCGCGGAGCGCATCCGCCGAGCCCGGCGCGCGCGGACTGCGCTTGGTTGGTGCCGGGTCGAACCCAGCATTTTGGCGCCGAGCCCGGCGCGCGCGGACTGCGCTTGGGCGGGGCCTTGCCCTATGGCATAACCTTGAACCCGTGTTTGTACGGCTAGCACATTGTATTGTCCGTCATCCTTTGGTGACGGTGGTCGCCTGGGTGCTGCTCGCCGGTACCGGGGTCGCGCTCGCTATCTTCGGCGTGACCGGCGAGAGCTTGTTCGAGCGGGTCGAATCGGACGCACCCCGCGACCCGGCCTCCGAGTCAGCCGAGGCGGACCGAATTGTGGAGGACGGAGCGGAGTCCGCTAGCACGCTGACCATGGCGGTCACGGGTGTGGATCTGGCAGACACCGCGCAGCTAGGTGCTCTCAACACCGCGTTGGCGCCCTTGCGCGCCGACCTCGCGGACATCCCGGGCGTGGCGAAACGGCCCGACGGCTACCCCATGGTAATTGACCCGCTCAACCCAGCATTCTGCACCAATCCCGAAATCGATCCGGCCTCCCCCGATGCGGCCGCCTGCGCACTGACCAATCCAGCCATCCGCACCATGGTGGCCGATGACGCCCGCGGCTTCCTCATGACCGTCGACATCGAGAAGGGCCTAGATGAGGTCGCTGAAGATGACGCCGCTGCGGCTATCGCTGACCGGCTCCAGGAGACGGCGGCGGACTTGACCAGCAGCGATTTCTGGGACTCCTTGAG
>JAITJY010000203.1 GCA_031278675.1 Bifidobacteriaceae bacterium | reverse complement strand
CGGCGGGTCACTGACCAACTTCAAACTGGTGTTGTCTCAGGGCAATTTCGGCGCAGCCCTGAAAATGAGTCTGATCATCACTTTGATCACTGTAGCATTCACTCTATTGTTCGCATTCCTGGCGGCGCTGGCCATTTCGCGTTACAAGTTCAAGGGGCGCAAATCGTTTGTTTTGGCGGTTCTGTTTATTCAGATGCTGCCCGCTGAGGGATTGTTCCTCGCCCAATATTCCATGATCCGGGACATGGGTTTGCTCAACTCTGTGATTGGCGTTTCGCTGATCTATATCGCGGCGGTGGTACCTTTCACCGTTTGGATGTTGCGCGGATTTGTGGCAGGCATTCCGGCGGACTTGGAAGAGGCCGCCATGGTCGATGGCTTGTCACGGACCAAGGCGTTCTTCAAGATCACGTTCCCCCTGTTGGCGCCCGGCCTGGTCGCCTCCGGCGTTTATGCGTTCCTCCAGGCCTGGAACGAATTCACGACCGCTTTGGTTCTGCTCCAAGGTGAGACCAAGACGCTGCCGCTGTGGCTGCGCTCGTTTATTCAGCAATCGTCGCAGCATGAGATTGATTGGGGGCAGGTCATGGCAGCATCCACCTTGGTGGCTGTTCCGGTGATCATCTTCTTCCTGTTGGTCCAGGGACGGATGACATCCGGCCTGGTGGCAGGCGCCGTCAAGGGCTGACCCCGCCCGGCCGGGGAGGCCGGGCAGGCGGGCGCGGTCCAACCGGAGCGCGCCGCCAACACCCTGGCCGGGCTGGCCGGCCCCGGCTGGCCCAAGGCGGTTCGGGTCTGGCGCGCCGCCAACGTCCCGGCCCGGCCAGCCCGTCCCCGGCCACAGGCCGGTCCCGCCCAGGCGGGAGGCCGCGTCTGCGAAACTGGTGGGGGTGCTGTTCGCGGGGGGGACGGCATCGGGCAAGGGGCGTGTTGAATAACCGCGCTCCGGCCGTGCCCGAGCCGGACAGCGGCACGCTGACCAGCGGAAACGCGGAAGACAAGCGCGGGTTTGGCCCGGGAGTCCGGTTTCTTCACCGGATTCCAAGGTAAAGAAAGGTAAAGACAATGGAAGTTGTTATTCTCCCGACCCAGGCGGCCATTGCGTCTGCGGCGGCTGACTGCATCGAGGCGCTGGTGGGCACCACGCCGACGGCGGTGTTGGGGCTGGCGACAGGCTCGTCGCCGCTGGAGTTGTACAACGAGCTGGCCGAACGGTTCAGGGCGGGGCGGGTGAAGTTTGCGCAGGCGCGGGCGTTCATGCTGGATGAATACGTCGGCCTAAGCGCCAGCCACCCCGAGCGCTACCGCAATGTGATTGAACGGGAGGTCGGTGCGCGCCTCGACTTTGCGCCGGGGGCGATCCAGGGTCCTAATGGACTCGCCGATGATCTTCCCGCCGCATGCCGAGCCTATGAACAGGCAATTAAGGATGCGGGTGGGGTCGATTTGCAGATCTTAGGGATCGGGTCGGACGGGCATATCGCGTTCAACGAACCCGGTTCGTCGCTCGCCTCGCGCACCAGGATCAAGACGCTGACGCCGCAGACCATCGCGGACAATGCCCGGTTCTTCGGCGGCGATCCCGCCCAGGTCCCGCGGCACGTCCTGACGCAGGGGCTCGGCACCATCATGGAGGCCCACCACCTCGTGTTGATGGCGTTGGGGCGCGGCAAGGCGGAAGCCGTACACCACATGGTGGAGGGTGGCGTCAGCGCCATGTGGCCCGCCTCCATTTTGCAGTTCCATCCGCACGCGACGGTTTTATTGGACGATGCCGCCGCCGCCCGCCTCCAGCTAGCCCCCTATTACCGGCACGCTTACGCCGGCAAACCCGCCTGGCAGGGCCTGTAGCCGCGCGTGCGCCGAGGCGGGTCCGGTTCGCGCGCGGCTGCCGGCTCTGTCCCCTGTCGCCCCTGGTCCAACGCGAGGCGGGTCCGGTTCGCGCGCGGCTGCGGGTGGTGGCTGGCAAGGCGGAGGCCATGCCAGGCCGGATAGCGGATCGTTGTCTCCGGCGTGCGCCAAGGCGGTTAGCTAGCTAACCGCCACCCCCGGCCGCCAACACGCTGCCGCCCGGCAAAAGCGCTGGTCTGCCGCGTTTCCGCTTGTGAGAGCTTCGCTCTCCCATGCGTCAACACTGTCGGACGGTGTTGCTCAACACCGTCCTAGTCAGGGACGTGGCCGAAGCGGTGCTTGGTGATCGACAGCGCCTGTTCGTGGAGTACGTTCAGGAGTTCACGGCGCCCCGCGCCGGTCACGGGCTGATCCAACACGGTGACTTCGCCGAGGCGGGCGGCCGCCGCCTCGCGCAGACCAGGCGAGCGGCCCACCACGCGGATGCGGCCAGAGACAATCCCGGTCCTCACGGACCGAGCGAACTCCTCATGCGTTTCGGCACCCCACCGGGACACGGTGGCCGGCACGCCGGCCAGAGACGCGGCCGCCAAAACCCGCTGGACTTGATGTTCAGCGCCGCCTTCGCCAACCCGCACGGTATAGACCGGTACAGGCCGGTAACGGAACCGGTTCGCTTCGACGCGCAGCGCCGACGGATCATGGTCGAGCCCGAACTCCTCAGCCCAAGCCGCCGCATCCGACCGCCGGGCCGCCTCCAACCAGGCGTCCGGGTCAGCGGGCGGCTCAGCATCTGCCCACACACCAAACTCGGCGACATAGTTCGGTCCGCCGGCCTTAGCGCCTGGGCCCACCGCCGAAGCTTTCCAGCCACCAAAAGATTGCCGCTGCACAATGGCGCCCGTGATGTGCCGATTGACATACGCGTTGCCGACTTCCACCAGATCCAACCAGCGGGCCACCTCGCCCTGGTCCAAAGTATGGATCCCACCGGTCAACCCGAAAGATGTCGCATTTTGCAACGCGATCGCCTCAGACAGATCCTTCGCATACATCAACCCCAACACGGGCCCAAAGCACTCGGTCAGGTGATACCAAGAACCGGGCTCAACTCCGGCCTTCAACCCGGGCGACCACAATCTGCCCGAATCATCCAGTTGTTGCGGTTTGACCAGCCAACGCTCGCCGGGATCCAGTTTGGTCAAGGCGCGGTGGAGCTTCTCGCTGGGCGGTTCGATCAGCGGCCCCATCGTTGTTGCAATGTCGGGCCCCTGGCCTACGGCGAGCGAGCGGACGGCATCGGCCAACTGTCCCAAGAACCGCCGCGACCGGTAAACCGAGCCGACCAAAATACCCAAAGACGCCGCTGAACACTTCTGCCCGGCGTGACCAAAAGCGGACTTGACCAGGTCAGATGCGGCCAGATCGAGGTCTGCGGACGGGGTCACAATGATCGAGTTCTTGCCGGATGTCTCTGCGAGGAGATTCAGTTCGGGGCGCCAATCGGCAAACATGGCGGCGGTCTCGATCGACCCGGTCAACACCACTGTCTCCACGTCCGGATGCGTCACGAGGCGCCGGCCCAACTCATGGTTGGCGACGTGGACCACCTGCAATATGCCGTCCGGGGCGCCTGCCTCGGCGAGACCTTCGAGGATGGCGGCCACCGCGACCTCGACGCACCGGCGGGTCGCCTTGGCGGGCTTGATCACCACAGGCGAACCGGCGGCGAGCGCTGCCATGACCCCGCCGACGGGGATAGCGACAGGGAAGTTCCAGGGCGGAATCACGGCTGTGACCTTGGACGGTGTGAACGTCAACCGGTCACGCTCCCCCAACGCCGCAGTCTTGATAGCGGATTCGGCGTAGTACCGCGCGAAGTCGATCGCTTCGCTGATCTCGGGATCTGCCTCTGCCACGGTCTTGCCACCCTCGTGGGCCATGATGTTCAGCAACGCGCTACGCTGCGCGGCGAGGCGCCCAGCGGCAGCTCGCAGCGCGGTGGCCCGCTCGGTTGGCGTCAACCCAGCCCACTTGGGGTGTGCTTCGACAGCGCGCACGATGACGCCGTCCAGTTCAGCCACGTCCGTCAATTCTGCGACCGCTTGGGTGGGCGGCGTGGCGGCGAGGGCAGCCAAGGCGACGTCACGCTGGGCTTGGACGGCGGCATCGGAATCTGGCTCGTTGTAGAAACCCTGTTCGGGAGGGGCGGGGACCTTGCCGCGGCGAGGCTCAAGCGAATACTTCTCGCGTTCTTGGACGGACAAGCGGAACTTTTCTTCGGCTATCGCGAGGGGGTCTGGGACCGGCGCGAATGACTGGTGGAGGAAGTTCTGAGGGGCGGCGTTTTCTTCGAGGCGGCGCACCAGGTAGGCGATCGCGACATCGAAATCCTCGGCGGCCACCACCGGCGTGTAGAACAAGACTGAGCCGGTGGTCTGTTTAACTGCGTCAGCTTGGGCGGGGGCCATGCCTTGCAGCATCTCGAAATCGACGGCTGAGCTGACGCCGCGACGCTCGGCTAGCAGGTGGGCCAGCGCGAGGTGGAACAGGTTGTGGCCGGCCACGCCGATCTTCAGGTTCTGGACGTTTTCGGGGCGTACCGCCCAGTCGATCACTCGCACATAGTTCGCGTCGACTGCTTCTTTGGAGGGATAGATGGCCTGTTCCCAGCCGTGGAGCTGGCATTCGACCTGTTCCATTGAAAGGTTGGCGCCCTTGACCAGGCGGACTTTGATCGGTGCTCCGCCGGCGGCTTGACGCCTTAGGGCGAATGCGGCAAGTTCTTGCATCGCTCCGAGCGCATCTGGGAGGTAGCACTGGATCACAATGCCAGCTTCGAGGTGGAGGAACTCTTCTTCCATCATGGCGCGTTCAAATGCGTCCATGGTGAGGTTCAGGTCGCGGTATTCCTCCATGTCCAGGTTGACGAACGTGCCGGATTCCTTCGCGGCGCGCAGCAATGGGTGCAGGTGATCCAGGATGCGTTCAACCGACCCGGCCCTATCCCAGGTGACTAGTTGGCTGGCCAGCGAGGAAACTTTGATGGAGATGTAGTCCACGTCGCGGCGCCGGACCAGGGCTATGGTGCGGGCGAGTCGCTTGGCGGCTTCTTTTTCGCCTAGGACGGCTTCGCCGAGCAGGTTCAAATTGAGACGGTAGCCGGCCTGCTTTGAGCGTTCAATGTGCTTGGTCAGCGGCTTGTCGGACGCGTCGACCACGAGGTGGCCAACCATTTGGCGGAGCCGCGCCCGGGCGAGGGGCATGGCAACGGCGGGCATCAGCGGGGCGATCCGGCCGCCCACGGCCGTCAGACAGCGGTCTGGCACCGAGATGAAACCAGGGACATTGCCGCTGGTCGCGAGTTTTTTGAGTTCGCGGGCGGCGACTTTGTTGTCTTCGGGGCGGGCGACGCGGTCCACGAACGCCATGGTGAACTCGAGGCCCGCCTTGTCTTGGACCAGTTTGGCGAGCATCCGGTTGGAAGCCAATTCTTTGGCTGAGGCCTTTGTGTCGGTGGCCCGGGACCACTGGCGGGCCAGTTTGACCGCTTCTTCGACCAGTTGGTCGGGGGTCACGGTGGGGGAGGATTTGGCGTTCTTGCTGGTCACTATTGTCTCCAAGTCTGTTTGCTTGAGCCTTGAGCCTTGAGGCTGGTTGTCGCTGCGCCCTGGGCGGCGCGTGGCGCGGCGCGTGGCGCGACGCCCCGGGCGGCCCGCTTGGGTTAAGCGGCAGATTTTGCCATTCAATTAGATTGTCTTATCCAGCCCCTGGTGTCTTGTATCATGCCATCAAGATGACGCGCAATCGTGACAACCTGCTATTGGGTGGGGTTGACCTGACCCAAGAGCTGGTTGACCTGTGGGCGGAGTTGCCTGGGGTGATGTTCGCGGTCAAGGATGCGCAAGGACGCTATGTCGAAGTCAATGAGGCGTTTGTGCGCCGGTCTTCTGCGTCCAGCCGCGCTCACGTGTTGGGGCGCAGTGCGCGGGAACTGTTCCTGCCGGCACTGGCTGAACGCTATGAGGCGCAGGATTTGGAGGTCATGTCCACCGGGAAGCCGCTGCGCGGCGAACTGGAAGTGATTCGCGCCGCCGGCGGCGCCCCGGCCTGGTATCTGACCACTAAGCTGCCGGTGTTCCGCCAGGAGGGCGGCCGGCGCGAGCCGGTCGGGGTGGTGACTGTGTCGACTGAGTTGGCGGCACTCGGGTCATCTGATCAGATCGGTTCTGCACTGACCAAGGTGGTTGGTTTGGTGCGGGCGGCGCTCGCGGCGCCGGCGCCGGAGCTGCCGAGCGTAGCCGAGTTGGCTCTGGCCGCCGGCACTTCTGTGTCCACTTTGGACCGGAACATGCGTAAGGTGTTCGGTCTAACCCCCCGGGCCTATGTCTTGCAGCAGCGGATCGACCGCGCTATGGCGTTGCTGGCGGAAACCGACCTGCCGATCTCTGAGGTCGCTACCAGAACCGGTTTCTATGACCAGCCCTCCCTGACCCGCCAGCTAGTCCGCTTGACCGGCGAAACCCCGGGCGGCTTCCGCCGCCGCGCCCGCACCGCCCAGGCCTGACCCCGCCTGCGGCGTCGAGTGTTTCAATTTATCTCCCGTCCGGTGGCGAGTGTTTCAATTTATCTCCTTTCCGGTGGCGAGTGTTTCAATTTATCTCCTGCCCAACCAAGACCAAGGCTCTGACCTGCGGTGATGCTGAAGGTCAGAGATAAATTGAAACACTCGACGAAACCCAGGAGATAAATTGAAACACTCGCGGCCCCAAGCCGACGAGTCGGCCCGCTCGACGAGCCCGCTGCGGCCCCAAGCCGACGAGTTGACCCGCTCGGTGAGCCCATCGCGGCCCCAGCCGCGTCGAGTGTTGCAATTTATCTCCAGGTCAGCGCCCAGGGGCAGAGATTACCGGGTTGGGGGGTCCCGGAAGAATGCAGCGATTATCAGGGCGGCGGCGCCGAAGATGATCGCGAAGCGGAAGGTGTCGGTCAGGCCGGTGGCGGCAACAGCACTGAGCAGGGCCGCGCCGACAGTGTTGGCGGCTGTGCCGCCGAAGGTCATGAGTGCAATCCCGGACGGCACCAGGTCAGGCTTGAGTGCCAACATAGGGAAGGTGTACGGCACCACCTGGGCGCCGGTTTGGGCTACGCCCATCAGGGTGCCCGCAATGAACACCAAGATCAGGGCGGTGTGCGGCCCAAAAGTGAAATAGAGACAGGTGACGCCCGCGAGCACGCCCGCCCAGCCCGCTACCACCGCGCGGTAGCGCTGGCGCGCCGCCAGGTAGCGGCCCAGTAGGCTCGCCCCGACCGCCGCCAACCCCAGGCCCGGCATCCCCACCAGGCCCGATACGGTCGCAGACGTGCCCAGTACCTGTTGGGCGAAGGCCGGCAGGAAATTGCCCGTCGCGCCCGCCAGCGCGCTCAGTACCGTGACGCCGAAAACCGCCAGGAAAGGCCGGTTGGCCAGCACCGCGACCGGGAAAATGCCGTCCCGCACGCGGCGCTCTACCACCACCAACGCGACCAAACAGAGCAGGCTGATACCTAGCAGAACAACCGTCGTAACAGAAGCCCACGGAAAAGCGGTGCCGGCCCACGCCATCGTGCATGAAAAAGGTGTCAGGACCCCCGCCAAACAAACCACGCCGACGATGTCGACTGGTCCCGCCGGCCCCCTCCCCACCGCCACCCGGCCGGTCGCGACGAGCAGCCAGGCGGCCACCAGCGCCGGTACCGCCACCCAGAAGGCCGCGCGCCAGGTGATCAGATCCGCGAACAGCCCGGCCACCGGCGCCGCACCGACCATGGCGACCAGGCCCGCCGCCTGCATCTGACCGGTGCGCCGAGTCGCCAGGCCGGGCGGGTAGAGGTCCGCGACCAGCGCAAACGTGTTGCCCATGAACAGGCCCCACGCGGCGCCCATGACGGTGCGCCCGGCGACAAACCAAGCGCCGGATGCCGCCATAGCGCAGATCACCGTCGCGCCCGTGTAGGCCGCCAGCGCGGCCAGGAACAACCGGCGCCGCCCCAACCGGTTTCCCAGGTTTGCGGCCAGCGGCAATATGATGCACAGCGCCAGGCTCTCCAGGGTGAAGGCGGCGCCCAATAGGTGCATGGCGTTGAACTCGGTCATGGCGCTCGCGGTATACACCCCAGAACTGGCGATCAGGAACAGCGTCATGAAGTTCGAGGTCACCAGCCCGGCATAGGTCCGCCCGGTCCCCGCGTGAGGGCCTTGGAGGTTGGCCTCGCGGCTCGTTCGCAACGGCTTGAACCTCCTTGAGGAGTGGTCCCGGTTGGTCCTGGTCGGTCCCGGTCGGCCACGGTCGGTCCTGGTCGGTCCCGGTTGGTCCCGGTTGGTCCCGTGGGGCCTGGCGGCGGATTGGCGTTTTGGCGTGTCGGATAACTTCGGGGTGTCCGGTATCGGCGCCGATGCTTGGTCGCCTCCGCGTCCTGCGAGGACCCCCTTCAGGAGGACACCGACAGCGAAGCCCTGCCACAGCACTCTACGTCACGATCAACGCTGGCTGACGCAGCACACGCTGGCGGCGTGCGGACGGCGAGGCCTACAGCTAGTGCGGGACGAACGGTGGTGAGGTGGGCGGCATCGTGCACCGGCGCCATGCCGCGTGGGCGCTGTGCGGGACGGCGAGGCTTACTGCTACCGCGAGGCGAACGGTGGTGAGGTGGGCGGGAACGTGCAACGCCGCCATGCCGCGTGGGCGCTGTTCGGGACGGCGAGGCTTACAGCTAGTGCGGGACGAACGGTGGTGAGGTGGGCGGGAACGTGCAACGGCGTGATGCCGCGTGGGCGGCTCTCGGGATTGAGTCGGGTTTCGGTGCGGTGGACGATGCCGCGTCCCCGCTTTGGCGCTTCGCCTCGGTTGCCGATCAGACGCGGGTTGGACCGCCTGCGGCGTGGGTGGTTTTGACGGGTGCGGGGCTGGCGCACCGCCGCCCGGACGGCGTCACGGAGGTGCCGGTTGTTTGTCTTAGATGATGAGCAAACGGGCGTGTCCTGAAAAATTTTTTTGGCGAGTTTTTCGAGGCGTCTGGCTGACGCCCGCGTGCCCCGCAGACATCGCGTATTTGCAGGTCAGAGCCCACTTATTCCCGCCCGGTGGACCA
>JAITJY010000181.1 GCA_031278675.1 Bifidobacteriaceae bacterium | reverse complement strand
AACACGCCGACCGGGAAGAACGCCACTACACCACGACGGCGCCCCACCACGGCGTCGCGGTGCCGCTGCCGGACGGGACGCTGGTGGTTTCGGAAGGGACCAGCGAGGCGCGCACGGGGGCACAGGCGTTGGACGCGGACGATGCCGTCATCGCCACTTCCAGCGACTGTCCCGACCTGCACGGCGAGGGTGTAGCAGCGGCAGAAGCTGTGGTCTTCGGCTGCGCGGACGGCGCCTTGGTGTTCAAGGACGGCGCGTTCACCAAATTGACGGCACCGGAGCCACGCGGGCGGATATCGACGCTCTATGCGGTCGAGGAATCAGCCGTCGCGTTGGGTGACTACGAGGTTGAAGGAGCCAGCGAGAACCGGCTCGTTGCCTTGGTCAACACTGCCGCCGGCACAATCAGCACAGTAGAGTTGCCGACGGCGTATTACGGGTTCAACGATGCTGCACGAACCGAGGACGGCGGCGCAATGGTCTTAGGTCTGGACGGTGTGCTGTACATGATTGATGTCGAGGCGGCCACGGTGACGGCGGCCTACCCGGTGATTGCGCCCTATGAAACTCCGCAGACCTGGCAGGAACCCGCCCCGAAACTTCTGGTCCTGGACGGGATGGTCTACATCACGGAACCCGCTGCGAAGAAGATCCACGTCGTGGACCCTGCCACTGGCGAACTCTGGAAGTCGGTTGACCTGGACGTGGTACCTGGTGAGATCCAAGGCGTGAGCGGCGATTCCGAGGCTGAACATGACCACGATCATGAAGAAGATGAGGGCCACGAAGAAGAAGAAGGCCAAGAAGACTAGAAAATTTTCCCGAGAGCGGGAATACTTTGGGCTGACAACGTGTTGGTGATGGGGAAAGCGATTGAGCAGACCGGCCGGCAATCATTGCTGGCCGAGGCTTTGCCGGGAAACCGGTGCTGCTCCCTTGAGCCGGCGTCTGCCAGTCCATATGAGACCGGTGGATGCTGTAGAGGCAGCCGCAAGGCTGTGCCGCAGGGTGCGGGTGGCTCCCCCCCAGCGGTAGCGGGCGCCCCGAGTGTGGGTAGACGCTGTGGGGCGCCCGCCCTCTTGCCCCAATCCGCGCCGTCAAGGCTCAAGCAGGTCGCGGAGTTCCAGGAGGTTCGCGAGGATCTGCTCAGCCACGCTTGGCGCGGTGGAGCGCGTCCGTTGGACCAGTTTGGCCTGAAGCGAGCGCGCTATATCGAGTGGAGCCGATGTGTCCGTGGGCCGACTCAGAAACCAGACCCACTCTGAGACCGGTATGCCGAGCACCAGGTAGGACCTGGATCGCTGAATGAAACTGTCCATCAGCGGGCGTGCCCGGGGTAGCCGCCCGAAGTTGCCACCCCTGTCGTACGCGGGAACCGCTGATACAAGGTAAGCCTTCGTCGGGTATGGCGCGGCCGCAGCGGGGTAATCGATCCGGCGGTCGTCATCCGTCTCCCGCAGATGCTGCCACCAGTAGTCCCGCCATTCCGCAGCGTAACGCGCCGACTCAATCCACGGCTCAATCACGGAGGCGACGCCTGAGACCGCGTTGGACAGATGCCACGGGACCACGCAGACAAGATCGTGTGACGCGCATGCGGCCGGAGAGACCTGGTAACGGAGGCTTGGGACACCCTCTTTCGCGAATAGCCACCAACCCTTGAGTTCAATTCCCAGTGCGATGGCCACCCCATCCGTGTCGCGACGAACCAATCGCACGTCCGGAAACGCCTGGCTCGAGCGTTCGAAGCTGTACCCAACCCACTCACCCTCGCTGTCCCACAGTTTGCGGAGATGGTTGAGGGTGCGCACCACCTCGGTCTCAATTGCAGTACCAAGGAGCGAATTGAGTCCGAAGAGGTCAGTTGCGTCAACTCCGGAGATAGGGTTGTCGAAAGTGAACTCGCCCGGTAGCGCGAGCAGAGCGTTGCGCACCCCGGCCTGGAGCTTTGTCCTGGGGTCGGCGGGGTCGAGTTGCGGGTGGAGTGGTGGCGTCGGCGGTTTGTTGGTCATGCGGCGATCCTTGCCAGATTGGGATAAGCGGCGCGCACGGCCTCTTCGAGACGGATACTGGCGAGGGCTTGGAAAGCAGGATGGATCTCGGCCACATAGGGAACTCTCCCCAGGTCGATGGCGGCCACCGACGCAGAGGCCAGGCCCCCGAACGGCTCCCAAATCGTGTCCCCCGGATCAGTCACCGCCTCGATTTGCCTACGCATGAACTCAAGCGGCTTCTGGTTCAGGTGAGCCGAGGACTGGACCGAGGGGCTGTGAACCCTCGGGGCTGACCGTTCCAGTGTGCCTTTGACTCGTTCAGCATCATGCAGCGCCGGCCGGGACCAGACGTTGGTCAGGCCGTGGGCATGGTTCCACTTGTGACGGAGAGCGTCCCATTCGGCCGCCGACACCGGGTAGACCCCGTCGATCGAATAATAGGGACGGCCCGATGCCGCGCCCCACTCGTTCGCGTAAGCCGCCAGCTTTTCCATCATTTCCCCGGGCGGCCAGTACCACAACCAGTCTTGGGTGAGGTATTTCCTGGTGGCGGCGTTCTTGACGCCGCAGGCTTCGTTCGCCCTAGACAAGGCCAAGCCAGCCCGCAGCCATTCGTGGCGGAGCCAACGTTTCGCGGGCATGGCTCCATCGGCGGTGTCGATCATGAGGCGACGCTGGTAGAGAACTGCCACCTCAGTCACTACCGGGATGCGCCGGATGGTTTTGCCGTTTACGTTGCCGGCAATGTGCGAAACGCCTTTGTCCCATACCACCGTTTGGACGTACTCCCAACCGTGGTCCTCAAGCAACGGGTGGACAGTGGCCCAGCCGATCTCGGTGTTCCAAAACCACAGCGTCGTAGCTGGCGCGGCAGCTACAGCCCAGGCCGCAACATGCGGGCGGTACCAATCCGGCAAGCCCTGCACCCCGGTGGTGTCGCCATGGAATCCTCGTACGCCGTAGGCGCCGTCAGAGATGATCGTGGTAGGTGTTGGCCACCTCCGATACGCCTTTAGGACGTTACCCCTGTGCAAGGTGTAAAGGTCGCGGATCGGGGTCGCACTGCTCATGGTCCAACTGTAACGCCCGGGTCTGCACCAACCCGCCCCCGACTCGCAGCTTGACAACTACCGGAGCATCACCGAACCCTGACTAGCGCGGCAGCGGCGCGTGATTGGTGGCGGCGGGGTGCCGACGCCTGACTGGCGGCGTCGTGGCATCGGCGCCTGACTTGTGGACTGGACGGCATCGGCGCTTGACCGCTGCGCACCCGTCACCCCCGGGCCTGACGCTGCCTCCCGGCCCTCACGCGGGCGTGGGGCCTCTCGCGCTCTGCTTGCTCGTCGTTCGGTCTGCCGCCATCCCCCTGGCATGTAGCAGGTCGATCAACTCCTGACGGTTGGAGACCCCGGTCTTTTGGTAGATGTGGGCGATATGAGTCTTGACGGTGGTCTTTGAGACCATAAGCGCATCGGCGACGAAGGGTTCATTGCGGCCTATCGAGAGCAGTTCGAGCACCTCGGATTCCCGAGCGGTCAAGCCGCAGGCCTGTGTGAGGATGGCACAGCGGCTCTCCATGGCTGAGGTGTCAAGGTCGTCCGGATACTCCACGACCGGATGCGCCGCTCCTGGGAAGAACAGCGCCAAGCACTCCTTGCGCGCCGCCAAAAGCAGGGCCACCGAGACAATGATCAACATAGCTGGAATCAAGTCGAAGAGCCTCTCATGGAAAGCGGTCCTTCCATAGAGCGGCCCCATGAACACCGCACCAAAGCATCCGGCCAACAACGCGCCAACACTGACGGCGATAAACCCCGAACGCAGGGTGGTTGCCAAATCAGGCGCCATAAAGACCAATAGCGCCAGCGCGACGAGCATCAGCATGATGGCGAGCGGGGTTATCAGCACAAAGGGAATGGCGCTGGTGGGCATGGAGGGCAGGAAGTAGAAGCTGGCTGCAAAAAGCCCCAGCATAACCAGGATGGCAACAAAGGCGTGACGCCGACGCTCACTCAACAACGATGCCGCCAACACAAACAAGAGCGAACACAGCACCAGCATCAGAATCGAGTGGACGCTCATTCCGTTGATGACGTTGGCGTAGAAGTTGGGGGCAAGCTGCGTAGTCCTGGGGAACATAGCTATCATGTACACGGCCAGAAAAGAGGTGGCGAAGAGCAGTACCGGCAAGAGACGCCCACCGTTTCTCGCCGCCTTCGGTGGGACAACCTGAGCCTCCACCTCGCCTAGCTTGTACTGCCTAGCGGCTATGACGAGCGTCAATGAAAGCAAAGGTAGCACCGCGATGAGGTATTTGAGCGCTGCGGGGAGCCACAGGTTGATCAGGTAGACCGCAACGACAGCACTGGTGAAAGCTGTTGCCAGGGCCCTGATAGCGCTGGCTACCGGATACCGCCTTAAGAGAGCCAAGCCCACCGCCGATGCCGCCCCAAACGACAGTCCTGCAGCCATGCCCGCTATGCCCGCCAGGCAGTCCCGCAGCAGGACCAAAGCCCGGGGCGATTCCACAAGTCCCGTCATCTGCGGCACCACGGGTATGACCGTTGCGGCGACAGCGCTGAGCGCGGCGCAAATGGAATAGAAGACAAGCCTGTCATCGTTTGCCCGTCCCCTGGCCACGTCAAACACCAGGAACGGAGCGAGCACAACCACCGCACATAGGGTGAATATCAAGCTGGGGGCAGTTTCGGTCGAATCGGCGAAGAGCAGGTCGGAGAAGCGGACAAAAAAGACCCAGGCCAGGTACGTAGCCAAGGCAGAGACCAATAGCGCCGAGCCCTTGTCTGGCCAGCTAAGCCTGGCTGCGTCCTTGTTGGTTCTGTTCCTCGTGTGCCTCAAAGCCATGAATTTCCTCATACTTCAGGGAGGAGATACCGCATTCTACCCAAATCTACGCCTTCAGGCAGGATGGCGGGCATCTTCCACGCGTCCAAGATGTATCCCGATGGCCACCGAGGAGGTGTGTCAGACGGGCTACCCGAGCAATCCGGGCGGCCCAGGCAGCCACATGCCAGATTATAACGAATGGAGAAAGCATGGAGCAGGACATCAGCAGGAGGTCATTTTTGGGAATTGCAGCCGCCGGAGCGGCGACCGCCGTGGGCGCCGTAGGGCTGTCGGCATGCACCGACTCAGACGCCTCGTCACCCGGAGCCACACCTATTAGCAGCGTCGGCATCCCGGAGACCTGGGACTACGAGGCGGACTTTGTCGTCGTGGGGGCCGGCACTTCGCTGACAGGCGCACTGAAAGCCGTGGCCGATGGCATGAGCTGCATCTGCCTGGAAGCCCGTGACGTGCCCGGTGGCACAACCTCGCTCTCCGGCGGCTCAGTTTGGATTCCCTGCAACGACTACGCGCAGGATGACGCGGCCGCAGCCAAGATCTACATGACCAAGGTGGCGGACGGCCTATCTACCGAGGCCATCATTGATAACTACATCGCATATGCCTCCGAGATGATCAACTTCATTACCGAAAAGGCCGGTGTGCAATGGGCGATAGCCGACCGCACCGACTACCACGAGCAGTGGGAGGGCGCGACCCGTGCCGTACGCACCGTCAAGCCGATCGTCGATGCCGCGACCGGCCAGACCGGTAACGGCAGCGGCTACACCCAGCCACAGGCCGAGGCTTTCACTGCCTTGGGCGGTACCATGCTGCTGAAGACCACGGCCGAGAAGCTGATTGCCCGGCCCCTGGAGGACGGTCGGCAGGAGGTCTTGGGGGTCGTCGCCACCGAAGACGGCAAGACCATCAACGTCAAGGCCAACAAGGGCGTGCTACTGGGCGCCGGAGGCTTTGATTACAACGAGGAAATGAAGGCCCAGTACCTGGACATTCCCTCACCTTGTACCTTCATGGTAGAGACCTGTGATGGCAAAGGCATCCTGATGGCCCAAGGTGTTGGCGCCGAGTTGGCCATGATGTGTTACGGCTGGGGCAACGCGGCCTACAAGGTGATCGGCGATGAGGCGTACGCCAAGCGTGCCGTGGATGCAAGCATTGCACCGCTGTGTTACCAGTCCGACACCTCCTCGATGTGGATCAACCGCTATGGCCGGCGCTTCTGCGACGAAGCCGCCAGCTACGACTCGTTCTGGTACGGCTTTGGCAACGGCCGCGACACCACAGGCGAGATGGCTTACACCAACATCCCGGCTTGGTACGTCTGCGACCAGGGCAACCGCAACCGTAACGCTGGCGGCGACGGTGTGGCCACGCCGGACTCGGGCGGCAACATCTGGGGCGTCGAAGCCAAGGCCGAGCCCCCGGAATGGGTCTTCCAGGCCGACACCCTGGAGGAACTGGCTGCCAAGATGGGGCTGGACGAGCTGAGCACGGAGAACTTCATAGCCCAGGTCGAACGCTTCAACAAATACGCGGCCGAGGGAACAGACCCTGAGTTCCATCGCGGCGAGTCCACCTTCGACCAAGGCGGACCGGGACGCCCGGCGGACTGCCTGGAGCCGATGAACACGCCGCCTTATTATGCGGCCGTGATCGTGCCCTTCTTGCAAGGGACAAAGGGTGGCCCCAAGACCAATGAGTTCGGACAGGTTCTGCACGCCAACGGCGATATAGTGCCGCGCCTCTACGCCTGCGGCAACAACGCCGGCTGCGGCACCCCCGGCAAGTATTACAACGGTGCCGGCGGCACTGTCGCCCCCGGCATGATCTTTGCCTACCTGTCTGCCATAGATGCCGCCAAGCTCGATTCCTGGGCATAACCCTTGGGCATAACTCCTGTGCATAACTCCTGGGCATAGCTTCTGGGCGCGTCCTTAGGACATAGAAGCCGGGCGTGACCTGGTCTCCGCTCCCCGACGCGGGGACCAGGTCAGCACTTGAGCGCCGCGACGGCATCTGCGAGTTCGGCAGTCAGGGGCACCAGGACGGCGAGCAGCCCGGCGGGCAAGCCGACCGACTCCCCTATTAGTGGCGTTCTCGGGCGGTCAAAGATCCCAGGGGAGCAGGCGGAAACCGGTGTGGCCGCTGGTTGGCGCGATCCAGCGGTAGCCCTGGTCTGTTGTGATGATCACGTTGGTCTGTTGGTGGGCCGCAGTGATCACGTTCATCGCGTCGGCTAGGTCGATCGAGCCGGGTTTCGGACGCTTGCGGGAGATGCTACCTCGATACTGTTCGATCAAGTCGGCTGCCGCGTGGTAGTCCCCTGGTTGGGGTTCGACCACGGTGTAGAACCCGTTGCCGACGTCTTCCAAAAAGCTCCGCGCTGCGGCCACCTTGCCGCTGACGGACAGCAGGTAGTGGACCTCGCTGATAACGACGGGATTGATGTAGGCCACGTCCACAGAGCCCAGAACGTCGAGGAACGCCTGGTGGTGTGGCTCCCGGCGGATGATCGCGGCCAGC
>JAITJY010000117.1 GCA_031278675.1 Bifidobacteriaceae bacterium | reverse complement strand
TGAAACACTCGACGAAACTCAGGAGATAAATTGAAACACTCGCGGCCCCAAGCCGGTGCGTTGACACGCTCGGCGAGCCCATCGCTGCCCCAGCCGCGTCGAGTGTTGCAATTTATCTCCTGGTCAGCGCCCAGGGGCAGATTTCATTCCGGGTCTTGTCCTGGTCCGCCCTGGTCCCCGCTGAACACGAGTCGTGAATCGCTGAATCCGGTGCGACCACCGGAGCCGCCACACAGCCGACGCGGCAACACCCCACAGCCCCAACCAGCGGACCTTGCCAAGAGCCCTGGGGGGCGCCGGTCAGGCGACGTCAAGCGCGGGATTGCAATCGGGTCCGCGCCGGACCCGGGGTGCCGGGACTCACCGGGTCCGGCGGGCGCTTGATTCTTGGATCGCAAGCGCGGCGGCCCGGGCGGTGTCGCTGTCCGGACCCGGCTCAGGCACGAGCATGCAACTGCGGTAATAGCGCAGTTCGTCGATCGAATCCTGGATGTCCGCCAGCGCGCGGTGGCCGCCGAGCTTCTCGGGCGCGGCGAAGTAGACCCGGGGATACCAACGCCGGGCGAGTTCCTTCAACGACGAGACATCGATTGTCCGGTAATGCAGGTAGGCGCCGAGGTGAGGCATGTCCCGGTCAATGAAGGCCCGGTCTGTGGAAACGGAGTTCCCGGCCAGCGGCGCCCGGCCCGGCCCCGAAGCGAACTGTTGTACGTACGCTAAGGCCGCGGCTTCGGCATCGTGCAACGTGGTGCCGGTCGCCAACTGCTCTAACAACCCGGACGAACTGTGCATCTGCCGCACAAACTCGCTCATCTGGGCCAGAGGGCCGTCCGGCGGTTTGATCACAATGTCGATCCCGTCGGCCAGCGGCGTGAGCGACGAATCGGTCACCACCACGCCGATCTCGATGAGGGCATCCTTGGTCAGGTCAAGGCCCGTCATCTCGCAGTCGACCCACACGATCGGCTCGGTCAGGCCATTCTCCGGAACGCTCACCGCCCCAGACTACCGCCGCAGCCCGGCCCCAGTGTCCACCGCAGGGCCGGTTCCATAGGCGGTCCCGTAGGCGTGGCCGTCTACTTGGCGTACCCTGGTTAGGCCTTGCCCCCGTAGCTCAGTGGATAGAGCACCTGCCTTCTAAGCAGCTGGTCGGAGGTTCGAATCCTCTCGGGGGCGCAAGTATTTTACCAGGTCAGGCCACAGAAACGCCGCTCGGGTGGACCGGTCGAAACAGCGTGGCGGCGCGGCGGGCTAGACTGGAGCGAGCAAGGGCTTCACGCCATGTTTCAGGGGCTGGCCAGTGCGGGGTGTTCGTTGGTCCCAGCAACGTCCCGCTACAGGCAGCAAACCCAAACACTGGAAGGAAACAGAGTAGGCCAAATGGTGCCACAGGGGCTTAGCGGCGTCCAAGTAGCTGAATCACTCAAGGAACATGGCGACAATGCTCTGACCGAGCATGACAAGCCGGGGTTTTGGAGCAAGTTCATCGGGAACTTGAGCGATCCGATGATCAAGATCTTGATTGTCGCTCTGGCGATCAACGTGGTGTTCACGTTCTTCGGGAAAACGGAATGGTACGAGTCCGCAGGCATCGCTGTCGCCGTGCTGCTGGCGACGTTCATCTCGACGATCTCCGAATATCGCAACGAAACCGCCTTCCAAAAACTCCAAGAAGAGGCGTCGCGGATCATCTGCAAGGTCTATCGCGATGGTGAGATCACGGAGATCCCGATCAACGACATAGTGGTGGGGGACTGGGTGGCTTTGCAGGCCGGTGACCTGGTTCCAGCAGATGGGCGTTTAGTTGAGGGCACGGTTTCGGTGGATCAGTCGGCGCTGAACGGCGAGACCCATGAGGCCCGCAAAGAGGTGGCGCCGCGTGGCGGTGGCGACGCCGGCGAGGCGATCGACTTCGCCGATCCTTACCGGTTATACCGTGGCTCAATAGTGTATTCCGGGAATGCTATCATGGCTGTCTCGACGGTGGGGGATCAGTCAGTTTATGGGCAGGTCGCCAGCGAATTGCAATTGGATGATGATCGCGCCACTCCGCTGCAGGTAAAACTCGGGGCATTGGCGAAGAATATCAGCATCTTTGGCTACTGCGGTGGTGTCCTGATCGCAGTTGCGCTACTTTTTCAACGCATTGTGGTCCAAAATGATTTCGACATCTCTTTGATCACGGCTTATTGTTCTGACTGGATGACGTTGGCCAATGATTTCATTCAGGCACTGATGTTGGCGGTGATCATCATTGTGATGGCGGTCCCGGAGGGCTTGCCGCTGATGATCGCCATAGTCTCTGCTTTGAATATGGGCAAGATGCTGCGCGACAACGTTCTGGTGCGGAAAATCGCCGGGATTGAAACCGCAGGCAGCCTCAATATCTTGTTCAGCGACAAGACCGGCACTATTACGAAGGGTCAACTCGAAGCTGTCGTGTTTATCGATGGCCAAGGCGGGCGGTCTTTTGCTATCGGGGAGGTGGCGGACAGCCTCCGAAGGTTGCTGGCACTCAGTATTCGGTACAATACCAGCGCTATTACGACGGGCGATGCCGCCGAACCGGCTAAGATTATCGGCGGTAACGCGACGGAACGCGCCATTATGCGGTTCGCGTCGGGTGTGCCCGAGGCTCCCGATGTGGCAGTTGTTTCAACTATTCCGTTCAGTAGCGCAAATAAGTATTCGGCGGCGCAAATATCAGGCGCCGCTAACCTTACTCTGATCAAAGGTGCCCCGGAGGGCATTTTGGATAAGTGTGGCTATTACTACGACGGTTCGGGCCGCGCCGTCTTGTTGGAGGACCGGGCGGGTCTGGACAGCGCAATCAATGAACTGGCTGAGCGGGCGATCCGGGTGCTGGCGTTGGCGACCAGCGCCGGGGCCATTGAGGGTGATCAGCCACCGGGCGGCGAATGGACGCTGGTCGGGATTATTGGTATCCGTGATGAAATCCGTGAAGAATCAATCACTGCGATCCGGGAGGTGCTGAACGCCGGCGTGCAGGTGGTGATGATCACGGGCGACAGGAAGGATACGGCGGTCGCTGTCGCCAAAGAGGTCGGCCTGGTGCGCGAGGCGAGCGATATTGTCTTGACATCCCAGGAACTGTCGCAGTTGGATGACGCCGAGTTGGCGGACCAACTTGACGACATCCGCGTCATATCGCGTGCTTTGCCGAGCGACAAGACCCGCCTGGTGCGGGTCGCTCAAGCGGGCAATCGCGTGGTCGGTATGACCGGTGACGGCGTCAATGACTCTCCGGCGCTGAAGGCAGCCGATGTGGGGTTTGCGATGGGCAGCGGCACGGAAATCGCCAAAGAGGCGAGCGAGATCATCATCATGGATGACAACTTCAGTTCCATCGATAAGGCGATCCTTTACGGCCGGACCATCTTCAACACGATCAGGAAGTTCATCATTTTCCAGTTGACGGTCAACGTGTCGGCCGTGTTGGTGACCTTTGCTGCGCCACTGCTCGGCATGGAGAATCCTTTGACCATCATCCAGATCCTTTGGGTCAATTTGGTGATGGACACGTTGGCAGCGCTGGCCTTCGGTGGCGAACCGGCGTTGAAACGTTTCATGGAGGAAAAGCCGAAGCGGCGCGATGAGCCTATGGTGAGCCCTTATATGTGGAGCGCTATAATCACGGGAAGCTTATTCTGTTTCGGGACCAGCCTGGTTTTCTTGCTCGCTCCATTCTTCACTGGTATTTTCCGGGCCGGGCCGGCGAATGATCCGCGAATGTATTTACTGACAGGCTATTTCGCGTTGTTTGTTTTCACTGCGGTCTTCAACGCGTTCAACGCGCGGACCGAACGGCTCAACCTGTTCGACCGGCTGAGCGCCAATCGGGGCTTTATCAACGTCATCGTACTTATCTCGGTGGTCCAAGTCGCGATGGCCTATTTTGGCGGGCCGGTGCTGGACGGGTATGGCCTGAGCGGCAAGGAGTGGGGCGCCGTGCTGGTCTTGGCGGCGCTGATCATCCCTGTCGACCTGGTGCGTAAGGGTGTGATCGAGGCGCTGCACCGGCGGACCAAGCCGCCGGTGGGACAGCTAACTGGGCCGACTGGGTCCGCGCCGAAGCTGCCCTAACGCCGAACCGGGCCGAAGCCGAACCGGTCCCGAAGCCGAACCGGCCCGAAGCCGAACCGTTCCCGAAGCCGAACCGGCCCGAACCGGCCCGAACCGGCCCGAACCGGCCCCGAAGCCGAACCGAGCCGTTCGCGCCGGTCAGCCTAGTCTTTCTTAGGTTCTTGGCTGGTCTCGTGCATCATCATGAGTTGGCGTTTTTCGGCGACGAAGTCCATGGCGGCGAACAGTGCCCCTGAGACCACGAAGGTCAAGTGCAGAAAGACGCGCCACATTTGGTACTTCGGTTCGGCCTCATGGACCTCGGCCATGGAGATAAAGTCCTGCAGCAATTCGACCAGCGAAATGGCAACAACTGAACCGACAATTTTGATCTTCAGGCCGGAGAAGTCCAATGTGCCCATCCAGGCGGGGCGGTCCTCGTGGGATTCGGCGGGGTTGATCTTGGAGACAAAGTTCTCGTAGCCGGAGAATATGACAATCAGCAGCAGGTTCCCAAGGAGCGCCAGGTCGATCAGTCCTAGGATGCTTCCTGCCAATTCGTCGATCGTCATTGTGGGGAAGTGGGGGATATCTTGCGCCAGGTGGTAGATGAAGTTGATCATCACCGCCACCAGGCCGATCACCAAGCCTAAGAACACCGGGGCTAACACCCAACGGCTGGCAAAGATGATGCTCTCGGTGGCGGACTCCAAGAAATCCCTGAATTTGCCAAGCGGCCGGTGCTCTTCTTCTTCCTCGGGTTCTTCTTCGGGTTCTTCTTCGGGTTCTTCTTCCTCGTCCGGGCCTAAGCCAGTGGGGTTTTCGGTCTCGGTTTCCATCAGATCCTCCTAGTTGGGCGACCACGGCACGGCCCGAGCCTCGCATCCGCCGAGAATGGCCGAACGCCCCGACGGGGCCTCGGTCGATGCTTCGGACCAGTGCCTACAGGTTACTGAACGCAGTGAAGCGCCCATCGATTGCGGCGCGCGTGTCGCAGATTCCCGGGTGCGGCATTACCCATCTCGGGCAGGCAGGTCCGCGTGGTCTTTAGCCACGCTCCGGCCGCACCCGCACCGAGCAGCGGCCCTGGGCATGGCCACGGACTGCCCCGGGCATGGCCACGGAC
>JAITJY010000113.1 GCA_031278675.1 Bifidobacteriaceae bacterium | reverse complement strand
GGCCGGACGAGCCCGCCGATCTGACAGTGAGTCCCACGACGGGCCTGATCGCGGACATCCGCCCGGCCGGCGCGCCGCCGGAGGGCCGGCCTACGATTACTTCCCCGGACGCCCCGGACGATCCCGTCCCGCCCGCCAGGTTTGACGCCGCCGGCCGGTGGTTGCTGCCCGGTTTTTGGGATGAGCACGTCCACTTTCGCTTGTGGGCGGAGGCCTCGCGGCGGCTCGATGTCTCCGGGGCCAGATCGGCCGGGGAGGTGGCGCGCCTGATCGGCGCGGCGGTCGGCGCGGCCGGGGGTAGTACAGCAGGCGCCAGTAATACAGCAGGCGCAGGTGGCACACTCGGCGGGGGCACACCGGGGAGGGGCGAACCGGGCGGGGGCACACTCGGCGGGGGCACACCGGGGAGGGGCGCGGCGGGCGCCAAGGACGGCCAGATCCTCGTGGCGGCCGGGTTCCGGGACGCATTGTGGCCCGACCAGCCACATTTCGCACTGCTGGACGCCGTCACCGGGGAACTACCGACTTATGTCCTGTCGGGGGATCTGCATGCGATCTGGTTGAACTCGGCCGCACTGGCGGCGGCGGGCCACGCCGCCCACCCCACCGGGCTGCTCCGCGAAGAAGAGTGCTTCAAGATCACCTGGGGCCTGGCCGACGCACCGGACCACATCAAAGACCAATGGGTGGCCGAGGCCAGCGCCAAGGCTGCCGGGCGCGGCGTCACCGGGATAGTGGACCTGGACCTGACCTGGGCTCTACCCGACTGGCAACGCCGTGAAGCCGCCGGCCTGACCGCCCACCGCGTCGAATGCGGCGTGATATCCGACTCGTTGGATCAAGCCCTAGCCGAAGGCCTGCGCACCGGACAAGTGATGGGGACATCCGGACTGCTCACGGTAGGACCCCTCAAGATCATCGCCGACGGCTCCCTCAACACGCGGACGGCGTGGTGCTGCGACCCCTACCCGGGCATGAGCGGACCCGAGGCCTACGGCATCGCCGCTCATAGCGCCGAAGAACTGCGTGACTTGCTGCGCCGGGCGGCGGCGGGGGGGCTGGTGCCGGCGGTGCACGCCATCGGCGATCGGGCCAACGCCGAGGTGCTGGACGCTTTCGCGGCGGTGGGATGCGGGGGCAGGATCGAACATGCCCAGTTGCTGCGGCGGGCGGACGTGGCGCGGTTGGCGCCGCTCGGGGTGACTGCTTCGGTGCAACCCGAACATGCGATGGATGACCGTGACGTGGCCGAACGGCACTGGCCGGCGAGCTACAACCGGGCATTTATGCTGCGCTCCTTGCTGGAGGCCGGGGCGCGGCTAGCTTTCGGGTCCGATGCTCCGGTCGCGCCGCTGGACCCGTGGATCACGCTCGCAGCCGCCGTCACGCGCAGCCGCGACGGCCGCGAACCCTGGCAGGCCGGTGAGGCGGTCACGGTGCGTCAAGGGATCGCGGCATCGTCTAGGGGGCGCCTCACGCCGCGCGTCGGGGAGGTCGGCGACTTACAGCTTGTCGACTACAACCCTCTGACGGCCGATGCCGACCAGCTTCGGCACATGCCCGTGGCGGCGACTTGGCTCGCCGGACGCTTGACCCACAGCGCGGAATGACTATCCCAAAATGATTACCCCACTCGAAGAGGAGACCAACATGATGGGCGTACTGGCCCACAACTATGCGCCCCTGCCCGTGACGTTGACCAGCGGCACAGGCGTCTGGGTAAAGGATGTCGCAGGCCGGGTCTACCTGGACTGCCTGGCAGCTTATTCGGCGGTCAACTTTGGCCATTGCCACCCGGACTTGGTGGCTGCGGCTCACCGGCAACTCGACCGGTTGACGTTGACCAGCCGGGCCTTCGACAATGATCAGCTTGAGCCGTTCGCGCGCGAGTTGACCGCGTTGACCGGCACCCAGATGATGCTCCCGATGAACACCGGCGCTGAAGCTGTTGAATCGGCCATCAAGCTGGCCCGGGCGTGGGCTGAGCGGGTCAAGGGTGTGGGCGAGAACCAATCCAACATTGTGGTGATGGACGGGAACTTCCACGGCCGGACCACCACGATCATCTCGTTCAGCTCCGATCCTTTGGCCCGGCGCAATTTTGGGCCGTTCACGCCCGGGTTCCGGTCTGTCCCGTTCGGCGATCCGGCGGCCCTGGCGGCCGCCTTGGATGAGAACACGGCTGCCATCTTGTTGGAGCCGATCCAGGGCGAAGCCGGGATCATCATTCCGCCGGAAGGATATCTGGCTCAGGCGCGGGCGTTGGCCGATTCGGTCGGCGCATTGTTGGTGATCGACGAGATCCAGGCCGGGTTGGGCCGCACCGGCGCCGTCTTGGAGTCTGCCCGGCAAGGCGTCACTGCGGACCTGATCTGCCTCGGTAAGGCGCTTGGCGGCGGGATTGTGCCCACATCTGGGGTGGTGGGCAGCGCCGAGGTGCTTGGCGTGCTGCGGCCCGGCGAGCACGGTTCAACCTTTGGCGGCAATCCGCTCGCGGCGGCCGTGGGGCGGGCCGTGGTCGGGTTGCTCCGGGATGGTTGGCCGCAGGCTGCGGCGCGCGATCGCGGGGCGCAGCTACGGGCTGACTTGGACCAGTTGAGCACTTTGGGGGTCAATGCCGTCCGGTCTGTTGGTCTGTGGGCCGGGCTCGACATTGATCCGGCCTTGGGCACCGGCCGGGAGGTGTGCTTGCGTTTGGCCGACGAAGGAGTGCTGGCCAAAGACACGCATCACCAAACGATCCGGTTGGCGCCGCCCCTGGTGATCACCCCGGACCAAGTGGACCAGTTGCTGGCAGCGCTGCGGCGCGCGTTGCGCGCCCAGGCCACCCGGGGTTCTGCCTAGCCCGGGTCGGCGGCCCCCGCTCCCGCCCTCGCTCCCGCCCCCGCCCCCGCTCCCGCTCCCGCAGACACCGCGCCAACGCGCCTCGCTCAGCGGGCCACCGACCGCCACCGCACCCCGTCAGTCAGCCCGGGTCGGCGGCGGCCCCCGCAAATTGGGATTGGTAGAGCCGCCAGTAGGCGCCGCGCGCTGCCATCAGTTCTTCGTGGCTGCCTTTCTCGACGACCTGGCCTTCTTCCATGACCACTATTACGTCCGCTTCGCGGATAGTTGAGAGCCGGTGCGCTATCACGAACGAGGTCCGCCCGTGGCGAAGCTTGTTCATCGCTTTTTGGACCAGGACTTCGGTGCGGGTATCGACGGAAGAGGTGGCCTCGTCGAGGATCAGGATCGCCGGGTCGGCCAGGAAAGCGCGGGCAATGGTGATCAACTGCTTCTCACCGGCGGAAATGTTGGTGGCGTCCTCATTGATTGCGGTCTGATACCCGTCGGGGAGCACACGGACAAACCGGTCAACATAGGTGGCTCGCCCGGCCGCGAGGACATCCTCTTCGCTGGCGCTAAGGCGGCCATAGAGGATATTGTCATAGATCGTCCCGGTAAATAGCCACGTATCTTGCAGGACCATACCCATCTTCGATCGCACGTGATCGCGCGCCATGTCGCGGATATCCACGCCATCCAGTTCGATAGAGCCGCTTTGGATTTCGTAAAAACGCTCCAACAGGTTGACGAGTGTGGTTTTGCCGGCACCGGTGGGGCCGACTATGGCGACCGTCTGGCCCGGTTTGGCCCACAGCCGCAGATCCTTGATCAGGTCTTTAGCCGGGTCATAGGAGAAGTTGACGTGATTGAAGTCGACCCGGCCGGTGAAGTCGGTGAGTTGCACGGGTTCGGCTGGATCGCCCTCTAGTTCTTCTGCATCCAACAGGTCGAAGACACGCTCTACCGAGGCGACCCCGGATTGGAGCAGGTTCATCATCGCGGCGACCTGAGATACCGGCTGGCTGAACTGACGTGAGTATTGCACGAATGCTTGGACGGCACCCAGGGACATGGTCCCCGAGGCGACCCGCAGGCCGCCCAGCACTGCGATCAGGACATAAACGAGGTTCGAGACCAGACCCATGATCGGTTGGATCGACATCGACATGGC
>JAITJY010000071.1 GCA_031278675.1 Bifidobacteriaceae bacterium | reverse complement strand
GCCCAAGTGACGGGTTCGTGGGCCGAGGGCAGTTGTATTACCAGTTGGACCGTCTGATCGGCGGAGCCAATTGGAGGATGGAGCGGAAGGATGAGGGGTTTATAAGTTTCGCGGACGCATTGTTGCGGCGGGCCGAAAAGCTGGCACCGCTCGTGGATGTCGCAGAGCGGCACGAGCGGGTCGGGCCGCACGCCCTGGAACGCGTCAAGGCTGGACACGCAGTCTTGTTCTGACCCGCCGGGCACGCAGCTGGGCTGCGGGCCGCTCAGCCCCCGCCGCCGATGCCGTCCCCTCCAGCACGCAGCCGGGCTGCGGACCGCTCAGCCCCCGCCGCCGATGCCGTCCCCTCCAGCACGCAGCCGGGCAGCGGGCCGCGCAGTCCCCGCCGCCGGTGCCGTCCCCTCCAGCACGCAGCCCGGCTGCGGGCCGCTCAGCCCCCGCCGCCGATGCCGTCCCCTCCAGCACGCAGCCGGACCTGCGGACCGCTCAGCCCCCGCCGCCGATGCCGTCCCGCCAGCACGCAGCCGGACCTGCGGGCCGCTCAGCGCACGCCGTAGACCACGTAGTCGTCGAAGTGTTGCCAAATGGTGCCGGCTTCGCCGAAGCCAGCCGCTCGCAGGGCTTCGATGTGCCAGGCGGGGGTCAAGCTGGTCTGCACCGGCCGATCCGCGAACCGTCGGGTCCGTTCGGCCAACAGGGCGGGGAACCCGTCTAGCCTCGCTAGGCGCTCCCACCAAGTATCCCAGTCGGGGACTCCCTGGCTGAACGCGTCTTGTTGCTGCCGCGCGTCATCGGCGGCACTCACGGCGCGGAAAAACGTCTCGGGCACGGCGCGCGCCAAGTGATCCGCGTTGAAGAACAGCGCGTTGGCGGGCAGCAAGGCGCCTAAGCGGCCGTAGAGCCCGGCCAACCCGTCGGCAGGGAGCCAATGCAGCGCGGTAGATGAGACCACACAATCCGGTGCGGCGCTGGCCCACCGGTCGGTCGAGTCTGAAGCCAGCAGATCGGCTTCGACCACGGTGGCCCTGCCGCGATATTCGCTCAGGTTGTGGCGCGCCAGTTCCAGCATCGCCGGATCGTAGTCAACCGTGACCGTCCGAGCCGTTGGGAAGCGTTCCAGGATCAGTCTTGAGAAGGAGCCGAGGCCACCCCCGAGGTCTATCACCCTCGCCGGCGCGGGGTTGGTGTAAGCGATCGCGTCAAGTATCACCTCGAAGCGGTTCGTCCGATGCCGCACATAGGCGCCCTGCTGCGCCTCCCAGTCTTGGATCAGCCCGTCGATGACGTCAGACTGGGGTTCAGCTGGGGTTTCAGTTTGGGGTTCAGCTTGGGATTCAAACTGCGAAGACCGACTGGTCTGGGTCATGGGGCCTCCTAGGCCTTGAATTGTCCGGGTGTGGCGAGGTAGCTTAAGCGCCACTCAGCGTCTAAAGTAAGCCGAAGCCTAGCTTAATCGACCCAGCAGAGGATAGCCTTCCTTGATGCACTCAAATCATCGCCTGTTGGCATCGCGGGCCGCACGGCTCGCGGGCGCCAGCGCCATCGTCATCGCTTCCTTACTGGTCGGCTGCTCTCAGCCCTCCGAGACGGCCTCACCCGGCCCCTCGGCATCCGGCACAGGCGCCGCCACCGAAGCACCTGCGGCCACCGCGGCCTTCCCGGTGACTATCGAAACCTGCGGCGTCGAAGTCACCTACGAACAGCCCCCCGAGCGGGCCGTTGCCCTAGACCAGCAAGGTACCGAAATCCTCCTCAAACTGGGCGTGGGCGACAAGATTGTCGGCACCGCGTACCAGGTTGACACGCCTCCGGAGGAATTAGCTGAGGCCTATGGCGCCATCCCGATGCTAGCCCCGCCCGACGAGACCCTCCCGCACGAGGTCCTCCTGGAAGCACAGCCCGACTTCGTCTACTCGATGTTTTCATCCTTCTTCACTCCAGACGGTTCCGGGGAGCGCGAGGAGTTGCACGCGCTCGGCATACGGACCTACCTGACCGAGTTTAGCTGCGGCTACGGCGAGCAGGTCGGAGGCGTTTCATTCGATCTGCTGTTCGAGGAATATCAAGACCTCGGCGCCATCTTCGGCGTGCCCGATGCCGCCGCCGCCCTAGTCGCCGAACAGCAAGAAGTTTTGGACCGGGCGCTCGATGCCGCCACAGCGATCGACCCAGCCACAACCGTCGTGTGGTTCTATTCGACCTACAACGGCGTACCGATCACAGCCGGCCCGGGCCTGTTGCCGCAGCACGTCTCAGACCTGGTGGGCGTCAAGAACGTCTTCGACGATGCCGCCTCCACCTGGCCCGAAACCAGTTGGGATGAAGTCGCTGCCCGCAACCCGGATGTGATTATCCTGGCAGACCTGACCCGGGGCAGGGCAGGCGACAGCGCCGCAGACAAGATCGAATTCCTCAAAGCCGACCCGGTCACCGCCGAACTGGATGCGGTCAAGAACGACCGGTTCATCGTCATGCCAGCCCGCTACATGGACCCAAGCTACGCCTCCGTAGAAGCTGTCCCGACACTGGTGGACGGGCTGCTTGCGCTGGGCTAACCGAAGGCGAGCCACCGCCGTCACCTTCATCGGGGCCAGCCTGATTCTGGCGGCCTCGATGTCCGCAGCCATCCTGCTCGGGGCTGCAGACATTGCCCCACTCGATGTGCTGGCGACGGTGGCGCGGCATGCCGGGCTGGACGGCATCGTGCAACGGGATGAACTACCACGCCTGCTTGACGCGCTGATCTGGGACTCCCGGGTGCCGCGGGTCCTGCTGGCGGCCGTGGTTGGCGCTGGACTGGCTGTGTCCGGGGCGGTACTGCAATCCGTGACGCGCAATCCGCTGGCGGACCCGTACGTGTTGGGCGTGTCGGCGGGCGCGTCGACCGGGGCGGTCGCGGTGATGCTGCTCGGGTTCGGCGCGGGCAGCGTGTCGCTGTCAACTGGCGCGTTCCTCGGGTCGCTGGCGTCTTTCGGGGTGCTGATGGTGCTGATCGGGGGTGGCCGCGTATCCAACCCGGCGCGCGTGGTGTTGACCGGCGTGCTGGTGGGGCAGTTTTTTTCGGCGATCACCTCGTTTGTTCTGATGGTCAGCGGCGACGCGGACTCGACGCGAGGTTTCACCTATTGGCTGCTCGGTTCGCTGGGCGGCGCACGCTGGCCGGGCACCACGGTGGCCGCACTGACCATTGTCGCG
>JAITJY010000065.1 GCA_031278675.1 Bifidobacteriaceae bacterium | reverse complement strand
GCGCTGCTCCAGGCCGCGCTGGGGGACGTGGCCAAGGCCGTCGGCATGACCGAGGTGTCGCGCCGCACGGGGCTGGGCCGCGAGTCGCTGTACAAGGCGTTGTCCGCCAACTCGGCGGTCTCATTCAAGACGGTCGCCAAAGTAGCTGCCGCGTTGGGCGCCCGGATCGAGTTCGCAGCGGTTGAACAACCGGTCTGACCGGCCAGCCCAAGTTTCGCAAACGTACCCACACCTGATCGTATGCAACTACCAACTGCTGCGCAGTCTGCCGCGTCATCCGGCGCTGCGCTGCGACCGCAGCACAGGCTGCGAGTTACTTGTCACGCCCGCTGAGCACCCAGACCCAGCTCTGCGTGAACGCCCTCGCGGCTGGGCCAACGACTGATTGCATTCAGTGTCACGCGCTAATCAGTTTGCGGTATTCTAAAGCCATATCAGAGAGTTCTCTTTCGGCCTTTGTGAATTGCCCATCCCTGAGGCCATAGTACGGTCTGCATGAATCTATGGCATCAAGCAGGTGTCGATGCAAGCGAGTTGGAAGACGCCCCATCCACTTCGGAACCCCTGAGGAGAGTATGGGACCATACAAGTTCTTTCCGCCGCTGGAGTTTGCCCTTTCGATGTAGACGGCATCGCGCTGGACTGGAGAGTATCGGTGGTACTTGACGCAAAGCAAGAACAGGGCGATCCCCCAAGTCGCATCTCTCCGCTGAGATTCCCCAAGGCTATTCGTGGCCAATTGCCGCACCAGGGCTGGCTCGATAATGACTCCTTCCCTAATTATGGCCAGATGGTTGGTTTGGAGATATGCCCGCAGTGCGACCCGCGAACTGTGAGCCTCGCGAGCAAACGCGCCGACTGAACTCAGCCACTGCACAGCGAGGGCATCCCATTCCCCCTGTTCTGTCTCTCTCAATTGATCGATTTTCACTGCACGCCGAGCAACCCGAACAACGCGATTAACATCCGCTTCGTTGTCGTTCAAGGCTAGCTGCGGCGCGAGTAGGTATGCTCGGGCGTTATACCCTCCCGTCTTCCACGAGTTGTAATAGAGCGTGAATAGCTGATTCTTTTCGTTCTCGTTAAGATCAAGCCAAGCTAGTTTCCGCTCGTGGCTTCGAGAACCTACCCAATAGATGCTCAAGGTCAATGTGACGAGTGCTATTAAGAGTGAGAGGGAGACGAAGAGAAGGTTAGATGTCAGCACTGTCATCACCAGCTCAGTTTTTGGTTCTTAGTAGCTTTCAGGACGGCCTCAGGGTCTTCAATGGTAAGGCCAAGGCCGTTCAGGAATCGCTTCATGGCCTCAGCTTCTTCGTTCTGCGTGACCTTTCCGCGTCTGTCAATCGTTAGTCGATGAGAACGCCTCTCCACCGTGACAGGTGAGCTGTGCTCACAGAACTCGACGCCACATATTGAAGGGGGTAGCCACTGCCGTACTTCGTCTCGCGTGCTCTCTGATCTGAGGTTCCACAGAATGTCATAGAGCAACAGGACTCGGTAGCCCCATCGGCCCAGCTTCTCAGCCAACGATTGGTACCAAAGAGCGGGAGCGACCAGCGATAGTTCATTCAAGAGACACTCATGCATTTCTGGTCGCACGAGAATGAAGTCGCGAGGGGAAACCAGCCCTGCGTCTATCATCTCGCATAAACCAAGATTGACGACATTGGCATGATCCCTTGCCGCCTTGACCAACTTGTTGCGCTTCTCCAGTCGTTGCTGGTCTTCACTAGTGAAGAATAACGCCTCATAAGACATAGCATCTGCGGGCCTATGAGTTGTGGCCGCAACGCCTGTATATGAGGCAAGCAGGCTATCCCACGCCGTTGAGAGGTCTTCCAGAGTAGTTCGGCCATCAAGCCTCTCGCAGGCCGAATTGATCAGTTCTCTTCTGCGAATCTTGTCCCTGGTTCTGTTCAACGAAAGCTGAGTCAAATGTAGCCAAGACGTGGTAGCGAGCGCCAGAACCGTTACTAGAGCATTGAGGCTCGCGATTGTTGAAATTAGGGCCGTTTCGTCCATTCTAGCGCCATCGATAGTTTCTTCACTCCGGGCTGTATTGTCCAGCTAGAGGGACTCGTTCATGGCGTCCCAGAGGTCGGAGTACCCGCGAATCGCCGACCCGATCTCTTGCAGGTAATTGTGCGGCAGGAATTCCTGCGTCAACCGCCCGAGGTCCCCGGCGGTGGCCGTCACACCAGTCAACTCGACGCCAGCATTGTTGGGTAGTCCATAAGTGCGCACCGCAGTGGCTGCCTGGTACGGCACATAAATGGGGTGAGTAATAAGGAGATAGTTGGCACCCCCAGCGCCGGACTCTCTGGCCGTCCACCAAATGAGGGTGTCGCTTGTGTTTGCGCGGCGTTTCTCGGGTTCCAGAGACGGCGCCGATACGACGGCGAGCCTAGGCTCCCCAGGGAAGTCAGTAATAGCCCAGGCAGCGTTCGGCTGTTCATCCTCATGGCTTGTCACAGACGGGTTGCCATCGGGGGCGAAGACGCTTACAACCGCGCCGAGCATGGCTTGATACTCCGTCGTAGCACGAATGCCGAGCCGTTCGCCCTGGTCAACTTCGGGCTCAGTCAAGACACGGGTACCTCCCAGGCCAACAACGGAATGCGCGATGAGCCCGCCTGTGATGAGTTCGTGGGCAGCACGGGTTCTGGTCAGACAGCCACGAAGTAGACCTCCGAGGATGAGAACCGAGTCGTAGGTTTGTCTGGCTGGACATGTGGCTGTGCGTAGTCCGAGGACTTCTGAGGCGTCCTCGATCAGAGATACTTGGTCGGTCGTGAGGTCCGCGCCGACGACCTGGTTGCGCTCTTTCCCTTTCCGGAAGTCCCAGAGTTCATCGGCCACAACGCGGTAGAAGGCGAGCCTCTCTGGCGTAGCATCAGGTGGCACTCTTCCCCACTGTGCGGCAAGAGCGTCGAGTGCGGGGTGGCGAATCCACGCCTCAACTACCTGTCGGTTGTGTGCCAAGTTTGCCTCGCGCGAAAGAGTCGCGTCCCACCGCGGTGTCAGTAAGCTTGATCCCACCTTGTGCCTCCTTGGTAGTGGTTAGTCTCCAGCCGCCGTTGACAATCAGTCGACTCGACGGGGCGGCGAAGGCTCGAGACTCTTCTCCGGCAAGACTCTACAGGAAGTCTCGCTGAGTTACGCAGGGCGCCAAGTCGAGCCGATGGCGGCTGACTCCAAGCTCGGCGTGTTGGTCCGGCCGGACGCGAACGCGGAGGCAGCGTCCCGGAACCCGTCCGGGGTCAAAGGGGGCAGTGACGGATTCGCACTTCAACCGTATAGTCGGCGGCTACGGCATTTCGTGGACGTAGGGGCCGCGACCGGGCTCTCGCCGTCACCGAGTCCAGAGCGGCCGACTGCTTTCATGCTTCCCGGTAGCTGGAGGGGCGAAGACCACCCGCCCCCGCAGTTAGGGCGCCGGGGCGCCGGACCTACCTCAGCCCTTGAACAGCGGCCGGGTGGCGGCGTCCTCCGCGTCTTGGATCACCCGCAACACGTTTAGGCCGGTCAACGCCTTCAGGTCAGCCTTCGACCAGCCCCTTGCGGCCAGGGCCCGCAACAGGCGCGGATAGCCGGAGACGTCCTCCAAGCCAACCGGCAGGCTGAGCGTGCCATCAAAGTCAGAGCCAATGCCGATGTGATCTATCCCGGCCACGTCACGCAGATGCTCAAGGTGAGCCACAACCGTGTCGATCGTGACGGGCGGCGCCGGATGCGCCTCGGCGTACTCGCTCAGTTTGGCAAGCAGGCCCGCCGAAGCGCTTTGGCTGGCCACGGCATCGGCGGAGGTTTGCGACGGCCGCGGTGCCGGTTTCCAAAAGCCGTCACCCGGCCGCTCATCGCGGCCACTTTGGGCTTTGAGCCAGTGGACGGCCTCGGCGAACCATGCGCTGCGGGCTTCGGAAAGGTATTCAGCGAGGAAAGTGACCTGAACCACGCCACCGTTGCGGGCCAGGGCAGTGAGTGCCTCATCGGTCACGTTGCGCGGGTGGCGGGAAACTGCGAACGCCGACGAATGCGAGAAGATCACCGGCACGCGGGCGCTGGCCAGCACGGCTAGCTGGGTCTCGTTGGACGTGTGCGACAGGTCGGCCAGAACGCCAATCTCACCCAACTCAGCCACGATCGCCTCGCCGTCTTCGCTTAGGCCGCGCACGCCCGGCTCGTCGGTGGCCGAATCAGCCCAGGCAGTGTTGCGGGAGTGCGTCAAAGTCAAATACCGCACCCCGAGGCGCGCCAAGCTGCGCACCACCCCCAGCGATTCAGCGATCGAGTGCCCCCCTTCAACGCCGATCAGCGAAGCGATCTTGCCCTCCGACCAGGCCGCGCGGATGTCCGCTGCGGTCCGCGCGAAGACAAGCGTCTCCGGGTACGCGTCTACCAGCCGGCGAATCGCGTCGATCTGCTCCAACGTCGCAACGACTGCCTCGGGCTCGGTCAGGGTAGGCGGTACCCAGGCAGACCAGAATTGAGCACCCACCCCACCTTGGCGCAGCCGCACCAGGTCTGTTTGCTGGCCCGGCGTGACCCTGTCCAGCCCAGCGACCGAGTAGCCCGCCCGCGAGCGCAACACCGCCGGCAGGTCGTTATGTCCGTCGATCACCGGCACCTCAGCTAAGACCGAGGCCACCAACTCATCAATGGCAGTCATTGCATTTCATCTCTTTCTTCTTGTTTGGGCTAGCGGTTTGGAATGTAGGTATGGGCGGCCCGAGCGCCGCGCCTAGAAGTGGGACTGGCCGGGGACGGCATCGAGCAGCTCGCGGGTGTACGGATGGCCGGGGCCCTCGAAAACCTCCGCCACCGGGCCAATTTCGACAATCCGGCCCTCCTTGATCACGGCCACCCGGTCCGCGATCTCCGAGACCACCGCCAGGTCATGGGTAATGAACAGCATCGACAGCCCCAGCCGCCGCCGCAGTTCACGCAGAGTCTCAAGGATTTGAGCTTGCACGATGACGTCCAACGCCGAGACCGCTTCGTCAAGTAAGAGCACATCCGGCTCGAGCGCCAGAGCCCGGGCGAGGGCGACCCGTTGGCGTTGCCCGCCGCTGAGTTCGCCGGGATAACGGTCGAGGATCGCCTCAGGCAGGCCTACCAGGCCAATCAACTCCCTGATCCGGGCCCGGCGCTCAGCCCGGCCGCCCCGGCGGTGGATCACCAGCGGCTCCGCCAGTGTCCGCGCGACAGTGAACTGCGGGTCCAGCGAGGCGTAGGGGTCCTGGAAGACCACTTGGATACCGGCGGCGCGGCGGCGCCGCCCGCCCCGGCCACCCGCCCTGGCCGCCTCCCCGCCCAAGCGAATTGCGCCCTCGGTGGGTCTTTCCAGGCCCAAGATCAGTTTGGCGACCGTCGACTTCCCGGACCCGGACTCTCCCACCAAGGCCACGCATTCGCCGCGCTGGCCTTTGCGGATCGACAGATCGACGTGATCCACAGCCCGCAGAAGCCGCCGGCGGCCGCTGGAACCGGACGCGGCCCCGGACTGGGTGCTAGCGCGGGCTTGTTTCAGCTTGAAATCTTTGACCAGCCCGGCTACGGCCAGAGCTGCGCCGTTGCCATCAAGTTCGGCTAGGGTCTCACGCTCGCGGAACGAACTAAGCTTCGGCACCGCCGCGAGCAGTTCCCGGGTGTATGGGTGGGTTGGCCTCGAAATGACTTCGGCGGTTGGGCCGACTTCCACGATTTCTCCCAGATGCATCACCGCCACGCGGTCGCTGCGGTCCGCCACCAACCCCAGGTCGTGGGTGATGAGTATCAAGGAACTACCCAAGTGTGAGGTTAGCTCGCCAAGCAGGTCCAACACGTGCTTTTGGACTATCACGTCAAGGGCGCTGGACGGCTCGTCTGCAATGATCAGTTCCGGGCGGGCCAAGACGGCCAGCGCAATCAGGGCCCGCTGACGCATTCCCCCAGACAACTGGTGCGGGTATTGGCGCAACACCCGGTCTGGTTCTGCCAAACCCACCTCAAGCAGGCGTTCGCTGGCAAGTGCCCGCCAGTTCCCGCGCGGCGCCAGGCGGTGGGCCGCGATGGTCTCCTTGAAATGGGCGCCGATGCTCAACACCTCGTTGAATGACAGCATCGGATCCTGGGGGACGTAGCCGATGCGTCGGCCCCGCACCGAGCGCCACGCGCCCTTGGCCAACCCCGTCAACTCCGCTCCGGGTAGCGCAATGCGCCCCGAAATGGACACGTCGGCGGGCAGCAGGCCCATGATCGCATTCGCCACGGTGGTCTTGCCGGACCCGGACTCCCCCACTATCGCAAGGGTCTGCTTCGCATCAACGTCCAGGTCAGCCGACCGCACTGCCGGCCGGTGGCCGCCATACGCCACGCTCAAAGACCTGATCTCAAGGAGGCTCATCGGTTCGCTACCTTCGGCCCAAAGGCGCCCCGGACGGCATCGCCCAATGTTAAGAAGGCGAACACGGTCAACGTCAACGCGCCGGCGGGCCACAGCAAAATGCCGGGGTTGGCTTTGAGGACGGTCTGACCGTCGGCGATGGCCTTGCCCCAACTCGGAATGTCCGGCGGCAGGCCAATCGACAGGTAGCTGAGGGAAGCTTCGGCGGCGATCAGCCCGCCAACTGCCATAGTCACCACAACTATTAGCGGCGCCGCGATGTTCGGCAACACATGGGTCACAATGATGCGGGCGTGGCTCGCCCCGAGCGTGCGCGCGGCCGCGACATAATCCTTGGTGGCGGCCTCAATCGTGGCGGACCGGGCAATCCGCGCGGTGCCGGTCCAGCCGAAGAACATCAGTATTGCCGTCAGTGTCAAGACGTTGCGCTCCGCGACGACCTGCATTGCCACGACCGCTCCTAAGATCAGCGGGATGGCGAAGAATATGTCCGTGATCCGGGAGACCACAGCGTCGATGACGCCCCCAAAATACCCGGCGGTCACCCCCAGAACCGTACCCAGCAGCGTGGTGCCGAGCGCTGCCAGCAGGCCCACGGTCAGCGAGGCGCGGGCGCCGTGGACAATCGTCGTCAAGATGTCGCAGCCCTGGAAATCCGCGCCCAGGGGGAAAGCCGCGCTCATCGGCGCCCGCGAATCGGCCAGCAGACACAGGCGCGGGTCGCGCGAAGTGAAAAGGGTTGGCCAAATCGCCACCAAGCACAAGAATGCGACCACAGCGGCGGAAAACCAAAACGTCCATCGACGGCGCAGCCGATACCAGGCCTCGCCCAGCGCGGAGCGCGACCTGGCAGGCGCGGCGGGTGACGCGGCCTGGGTGGCCAAGGAATCAGACATTGGCCCCGTACCTGACTTTCGGATTGAGGACGGCATAGAGCAGGTCCACCAGGAGGTTGACAACCACGAAGATCACCACCATGACAATTACCAAGGACACCGTCGGGGCCGATTCGCCGCGAATGATACTTTGGTAAACCGGCTCTTCGCATTTGAGGGTGTAGTCGGGGGTTGGGGTTTCGGGGGATTGGGGTGTGTGGTGCGTGGCGTGGCGCTGGGACGCAGGTGAGGGCCTTGCGCCAGGATGGTGGTACTTACAACCGTCCAACCAAGGCAAGGCCCTCATGTCCCACGTTACCTTCTCCGCGCCCGATCTCGATAGTTTCTGCCAGCTCGACAAGATGGGGCTGCGGGCCATTGGCCAACGGGTCGAGGAGGACCACTCGGTGATAGAGGCTGTCACCAGGGACCCGGACCGCTGGTGCCGGACCTGCGGGGCGCCGGGCGTGGCGAGGGACACTGAGGAACGCCGTCTGGCGCATGTGCCTTTGGGTTGGCGGCCGACGATCTTGCTGGTCAGGGTCCGCCGCTATAGGTGCCAGGCGTGCGGCAAGGTGTGGCGGGAGGACTTGTCGAAGGTTGCGGCACCGCGTTCGAAGCTGACCCGCCAGGCGGTGCTGTGGGCGTTGAAGTCGGTCGTGTTGGACCGGTTGACGATAACCCGGGTCGCCGCGAACCTGGGGGTCGCCTGGCACACCGCGAACCGGGCGGTGCTGGACGCCGGCCGGGAACTGCTCATCTCGGATGCGTCCCGGTTCGACGGCGTGGAGGTGATCGGCGTCGACGAGCACGCCTGGCGGCACACCCGGTTCGGCGACAAGTACGTCACCGTCATCATCGACCTGACCCCGGTCCGCGACCAGACCGGCCCGGCCCGTCTGCTGGACATGGTCGAAGG